>CAMDXR010000046.1 GCA_945877725.1 Limnohabitans sp. Rim8 | reverse complement strand
ACGCGGTGGTCCCATGTCAGCGACAGGGGCAACATCAGGCGGGGCACAAATTGCTTGCCATCCCAAACCGGTTCCATGGTGCTCTTGCACACGCCCAAAATGGCCACTTCAGGGGCGTTGATGATAGGCGTGAAGTATTTGCCGCCAATACCGCCGAGGCTGGAGATGGTGAAGGTCGCGCCCGACATTTCTGCAGGGCCCAACTTGCCGTCGCGGGCTTTCTTGGCCAACTCGCCCATCTCTTGGCTGATTTGCAGCACGCCTTTTTTGTCGCAATCGCGGATGACCGGCACCATCAAACCATTGGGCGTGTCGGCCGCAAAACCAATGTGCCAATAGTTTTTGTAAACCAGCGCATCGCCATCCAGCGAGCTGTTGAACTCGGGGTATTTCTTGAGCGCGGCCACGCAGGCCTTGATCAAGAAAGCCAGCATGGTGACCTTGACGCCAGATTTTTCGTTCTCTTTATTAGTAGAGACGCGGAAGGCTTCGAGGTCGGTGATGTCGGCATCGTCGTGGTTGGTAACAGCCGGGATCATGATGGCGTTGCGCAACAAGTTGGCACCACTGATCTTCTTGATGCGGCCCATCTCTTTGCGCTCGATCGGGCCAAACTTGGCGAAATCGACTTTAGGCCAAGGGATTAAGCCCAAGGCTGCACCGTCGCCACCCGAGCTTGCAGCCGGGGCTTTGGCGGCCTGGGCTTTGGTCTGTGCCGCGCCCGACATGACCGCCTTGGTGAAGGCTTGCACATCTTCCGGCGTAATGCGCCCTTTCAGGCCAGAGCCTTTGACTTCTTCAAGGGGCACACCCAGTTCGCGCGCAAACTTGCGCACCGATGGCGATGCATGGGGCAATCCCTGCGTCGTGCCCCCCGGAGCATGCGCGGGTGCGGCGGCCGCAGCGGCCACAGCGGTTGAGGTAACAGGCGCAACAACTGAGCCAGCTTGAGAGGCCGCAGGCGCTGCAACCGCAGCAACTGGCGCAGAAGCGACGGTAGCTAAAGGCAAGGCAACAGCAGCGCTGCCTTCCAAAATGGCCAGCAAATCACCAATGTTGACCTTATCACCCACTTTGACTTTCAGCTCTTTGAGCACGCCAGCATGCGAGGAAGGGATCTCCATCGAGGCTTTGTCAGATTCCACCGTGACCAAAGATTGCTCGACTTTGATGGTGTCGCCCGGCTTCACCATGACCTCAATCACGGCCACGTCTTTGAAATCACCAATGTCCGGAATCCGAACTTCCACCGGACCAGATGCAACGATCGCGGCAGCTGCAACGGCAACTGCGGGCGCGGCGGCGACCACGGCTGCAGCAGTTGCGGCGGCAGCAACGGTTGCCGCTGCAGCGCCTGCGGCTTCCACCACCAGCACCACCGAGCCTTGTTTGACCTTGTCGCCCAACGCCACGCGCATTTCTTTGACGAGGCCAGCCGTACTCGATGGGATTTCCATCGAGGCTTTGTCCGACTCGACCGTGATCAGCGATTGCTCTGCTTTGACGGTGTCGCCCACTTTGACCATCAATTCAATGACGGTCACTTCATCGAAATCCCCGATGTCCGGGACTTGAACTTCTACCAGTGCCATGTTTTTCTCCCGGGTTTAAGCGTACAGCGGGTTGATTTTGTCGGTGTTGATGCCGTACTTTTTGATGGCCTCGGCCACTTGCGAAACCGGCACATGCCCGTCTTCGCTCAGTGCCTTGAGGGCCGCTACAACGATGTAATGGCGGTTGACTTCGAAGTGCTCGCGCAGCTTGCTGCGGAAATCCGAGCGCCCAAAACCATCGGTGCCCAGCACTTTGTAAGCGCGGCCTTTGGGAATGAAGGGGCGAATTTGCTCGGCATAAGCCTTCATGTAATCCGTGGAGGCGACCACCGGCCCGCTGTGCTTGGCCAATTGTTGGCCCACAAACGACACGCGGGGCGTGTCCATGGGGTGCAACATGTTGAAGCGCTCGGCATCTTGTCCGTCGCGCGTCAATTCGTTGAAGCTTGGGCAGCTCCACACATCGGCCTGAACGCCCCAGTCGGTGGCCAGCAAAGTTTGTGCGGCAATCGATTCGCGCAAGATGGTGCCCGAACCCAGCAACTGCACACGTTTGTCTCCGGCAGCACCCGGTTTGCACAAATACATGCCCTTGATGATCTGCTCTTCGGTGCCGGGCGTCAGCCCAGGCATGGGGTAGTTTTCGTTCAACAAAGTCAGGTAATAAAAGACGTTGTCTTGCTTTTCGACCATGCGCTTTAAGCCATGGTGCAGGATCACGCCCACTTCGTGCGCAAATGTGGGGTCATAAGACACGCAGTTCGGGATGGTGTTGGCCATGATGTGGCTGTGACCGTCTTCGTGCTGCAAGCCTTCGCCGTTCAGGGTGGTCCGGCCCGATGTGCCGCCCAACAAGAAACCGCGTGCCTGCATGTCGCCCGCAGCCCAGGCCAGATCGCCAATGCGCTGGAAACCGAACATGGAGTAATACACATAGAACGGCACCATGATGCGGTTGCTGGTGCTGTAACTGGTGGCGGCGGCAATCCAGCTGGACATGCCACCCGCTTCGTTGATGCCTTCTTGCAAAATCTGCCCAGCTTTGTCTTCCTTGTAGTACATGACCTGGTCTTTGTCGACCGGGGTGTATTGCTGACCTGCAGGGTTGTAAATACCGATCTGGCGGAACAAGCCTTCCATACCAAAGGTACGGGCTTCGTCCACCAAGATCGGCACCACGCGGGGGCCCAAAGCTTGGTCGCGCAGCAATTGCGTCAAGAAACGCACATAGGCTTGGGTGGTGGAGATTTCACGCCCTTCGGCTGTGGGCTCCATGACCGCCTTGAATGTCTCCAGCGACGGCACGGTAAAGTTTTCTTCGGCTTTGGCACGGCGCTTAGGCAAATAGCCGCCCAAAGCTTGGCGACGCTCGTGCAAGTAGCGCATTTCAGGGGTGTCGTCTGCCGGCTTGTAAAACGGAATCTTGGACAACTCGCTGTCCGGAATCGGCAGGTTGAAGCGGTCTCGCATGTACTTGATGTCTTCGTCCGACAGCTTCTTGGTCTGGTGAACCGTGTTCTTGCCTTCACCGGCTTTGCCCATGCCAAAGCCCTTAACCGTCTTGATCAACAGCACGGTTGGCTGGCCCTTGGTGTTCACTGCTTTGTGATATGCGGCATAAACCTTTTGGGGGTCGTGACCACCGCGCTTCAGGTTCCAGATGTCGTCGTCGCTCAGGTGGGCCACCATTTCCAGGGTGCGCGGGTCGCGGCCAAAGAAATGCTTGCGCACATAAGCGCCATCGTTGGCCTTGAAGGCCTGATAGTCACCGTCCAAGGTGTCCATCATGAGTTTACGCAATGCGCCATCTTTGTCGCGGGCCAACAGACTGTCCCACTCGCTGCCCCACAAAAGCTTGATCACGTTCCAGCCCGAACCACGGAATTCACCTTCGAGTTCTTGCACGATCTTGCCGTTGCCGCGCACCGGGCCATCCAGGCGTTGCAGGTTGCAGTTGACAACAAAAATCAGGTTGTCCAGGTTTTCACGAGCGGCCAAGCCAATCGCGCCCAATGACTCGACTTCGTCCATTTCACCGTCGCCACAGAACACCCAGACTTTGCGGTTTTCGGTGTTGGCAATGCCACGGGCATGCAGGTATTTGAGGAAACGGGCTTGGTAAATGGCCATCAATGGGCCAAGGCCCATGGACACGGTAGGAAACTGCCAAAACTCGGGCATGAGCTTGGGGTGTGGGTAGCTGGAAAGCCCATTGCCATCCACCTCTTGGCGGAAGTTGAGCAACTGCTCTTCAGTCAAACGGCCTTCTAGGTAAGCGCGGGCATAAACACCTGGGGAAACGTGGCCCTGTATATATAAGCAATCACCGCCGTGGTTTTCGCTCTCGGCGTGCCAAAAATGGTTAAAACCAGCGCCAAACATGTGGGCCAGCGAAGCAAAAGAACCAATGTGGCCGCCCAAGTCGCCGCCATCTGCAGGGTTGTGGCGGTTGGCTTTGACCACCATGGCCATGGCGTTCCAACGCATGTAGGCACGCAGACGCTCTTCAATCTCAATATTGCCTGGGCACCGGGCTTCTTCGTTGGGCTCAATGGAGTTCACATAACCCGTGGTGGCCGAAAACGGCAAATCAATGCTGTGCTGACGGGCTTCTTCCAGCAACTCTTCCAACAAAAAATGGGCACGTTCGGGGCCTGCTTTTTCAATCACGGCGGACAAAGCGTCCATCCATTCACGGGTCTCTTGAGTGTCCAGATCCCGCCCCGGCTGCTGAGGTGTTGCCGCTGTCATGCTTGTCTCCAATTGGTGTTGTGAATAAATGATGCCCGAATTTTTACATAATTTTTGAAAAATTTCAAATAGTGCATAGTGATTTTATATAGTGAAATTTAATGCCTTATTACTGCTCTGAAATTGCCAAATCAGGGGAAGCACGCAAGGGTTGTCACCTAAACTCGCGGGCATGGAATTGAACAAAGCAGCGTCTGTTGTCAAAAAAGTAGGGCCGTGGGCTTGGTGGCTTTCGTGGTGGAAGCGCCAATCGCCCAACCGGCAAGACCGTTTTGCAAATTTGGCTCCCGTGGCGGCGGTGGTGCTGTTTCTAGCCGCCATTGCCAGTGCGTTTTGGTATCTGCGGGTCGAAGAAGTAGAGCGAGAGCAAGAAGCTATCAAACGGGATGTGGAATACGCACAGCAACGCCTGCGGTTGCGCTTGTTGGAACGCCAAGAACAAGTGATGCGTCTGGCAAGGGATGTCTCCAACAGAGAAATACGCAGCGACCAATTTTTATTGCGAGCCGAAAATTTGGTGTCGCAATACCCCGAACTGATCTCTTTGACTTGGATCGATGAGCGCAGACGCATCATCGCCAATCAGAGCGTGCCCAGCATTGCACCGTCCCATCAAATGCGGGCAGGCACGGTGTTGAAAATCGGTGAAACCGAAAGCAACTTCAGTTTGGCCCGCGATTTGATGCAGCCTATTTATGGGCAAATCGATGGCGAAGGCGATAAAGACAAGGACAAAGACAAAGAGATACAAACACCCTTGCTGCAGTTTCATTCGCCGTTGACCAACGATCAAGGTCGTTTTCAAGGCGTTTTAATGGCCGAATACACCATGGAAGGGCTGTTGCGCTACGGCATACCCACCGAGGTGTTGGCCAAATACGCGGTCGCATTACAAGATGGCAGTGGGCGCTTGTTGGCCGGACAAACCATACCCGGGCGCATTGCCTTGTGGCGCATGCTGCCCGGCAGCGAAAAACCCAACAACGACTACGAAGTGCCCGTTTCTCCCGTGGGCAACGACTTGATCTTGCGGGCCCAAACCTGGCGCACCTCACAAGGTTTGGTGGGCGGCGGCTTGTTTTGGCTGGTCAGTGTGTTGAGCGTCATGACAGCCTGGATGTTGATTGGCAACTGGCGGCACACACGTCGGCGCATTCAGGCCCAAAAAGCCTTGGTGGCTGAAACCAATTTTCGGCGCGCCATGGAAAACTCCATGCTCACGGGCATGCGAACCCTGGACATGAAGGGGCGCATCACCTACGTCAATCCCGCTTTTTGCCAAATGACCGGATGGAATGAGTCGGACTTGGTGGGAGCGGTCGCACCCTTTCCCTATTGGCCCGAGCAGGACAGAGAGTTGCTGATGCGGCGGCTAGAAGAGGAAATCAGCGGCCAACATTCAGCGGGTGGTTTCCAAGTCCGGGTGAAACGTAAAAACGGGCAATTGTTTGATGCCCGAATGTATGTCTCGCCCTTGATTGACGCCAGCGGGAAACAAGCCGGCTGGATGACCTCTATGACCGACATCACCGAACCCAACCGAATTCGGGAGCAATTGGCCAGCTCGCACGAACGCTTCACCATCGTGTTGGAGGCATTGGACGCCTCGGTCTCCGTGGCCCCGCTGGGCAGCGAAGAACTGCTGTTTGCCAACAAACTGTATCGGCTTTGGTTTGGCCAAAACACCATAGGCCATTTGCGATTGGTCAAGCAAGCAGGGGCATCTGATGCCACACGGCGATCGGACGATGTGGATGAAATGGCCGGGTTGCCAACCGAAAGCCTCACGGTCGCCAGCTCTGAAAACGCCGAAATTTACATTACCGAATTGGGCAAATGGCTAGAGGTGCGCTCGCGCTACATCAATTGGGCCGATGGGCGTTTGGCACAGATGGTGATTGCCAGCGACATCACCCCACGCAGGCAAGCTGAAGAACTCTCTGCGCAACAAGCAGAACGTGCCCAAGCGGCCAGCCGCTTGATCACCATGGGTGAAATGGCCTCCAGCGTGGCCCACGAGCTGAACCAACCGCTGACCGCCATCAGCAATTACTGCAGTGGCATGATTTCGCGCATTAAGTTAAAGCAAGTCAAAGAAGAAGACTTGCTGTGGGCCTTGGACAAAACAGCACGACAAGCCCAACGCGCGGGGCAGATCATTTTGCGCATCCGCAGCTTCGTGAAACGCAGCGAACCCAACCGAACGCTGTCCGATGTGTCGGCCATGGTCAGTGAATCTCTGGAGTTGGCCGAAATCGAGATGCGCAGGCGCAACGTGCGGCTCACACACCATGTGGCGGCTCGCTTGCCCCAGCTCATGGTGGACCCGATTTTGATTGAGCAAGTGCTGATCAATCTGATGAAAAACGCGGCTGAGTCGATTGACACAGCAAACCGAAGCGCGGGGCAGCGCTTGGTCGAGTTGCGCATCGTGCCTAAGCAAATCGACAACCAAGAGGTGGTGGAGTTTTCTGTAACCGATTCCGGGCAAGGTTTGCCTCCGGAAGACATTGAGCGGGTTTATGAGGCCTTTTTCTCTACCAAAGTCGAGGGCATGGGCATTGGGCTGAATTTATGCCGCAGCATCATCGAATCACACCAGGGCAGGATCGCTGCCGAGAACCTCTACAATGCCGACGAAGTGGTTGGATGCCGCTTCTCCTTTTGGATTCCGGTCAATGCCACTTTGACCCAACTACAACCCACTGGGGTAAATGAATGAGTTTGATACCTAAAAAAGGCACTGTCTATGTCGTTGACGATGACGAAGCAGTGCGAGACTCTCTGCAGTGGTTGCTAGAGGGCAAAGACTACCGAGTGCGTTGTTATGACAGTGCCGAGTCTTTCATCAGCCGCTACGACTCCCGCGAGGTGGCTTGCCTGATTGCGGACATCCGCATGGGCGGCATGACCGGGTTGGAGCTGCAAGACCGCCTGATAGAACGCCGCTCTCCCCTGCCCATTGTGTTCATTACCGGTCACGGCGACGTGCCCATGGCCGTCAACACCATGAAAAAAGGGGCCATGGATTTCATTCAAAAGCCCTTCAAAGAAGAAGAATTGTTGAGTCTGGTGGAACGCATGCTCGACCAAGCCCGCGATGCTTTTGCCGATTACCAGCAAGCGGCCAGCCGCGATGCCCTGCTGTCAAAGCTCACGGGCCGCGAAGCCCAAGTGTTGGAGCGCATTGTTGCCGGACGCTTAAATAAGCAAATTGCCGACGATTTGGGCATCAGCATCAAAACCGTTGAGGCCCACCGTGCCAACATCATGGAAAAGCTCAATGCCAACACGGTGGCCGACCTTCTGAAAATTGCTTTGGGACAAAACGCCCCAAAAGCCTGACCAGAACTGCCACTCTTTAAACGCCCGAATCATTCGGGCGTTTTCATTTTTTTCAGCCCCTTTTAAGTTTTTTAAGCCCCATTTATATGACCGCCCAAATCATCGACGGCAACGCCCTTTCCAAACAACTGCGTGCTGATGTGGCCACCCGTGCCCAAGCCTTAAGGGCAAAAGGCATCACGCCTGGCTTGGCCGTGGTGCTGGTGGGCGACAACCCCGCCAGCCAGGTTTATGTGCGCAACAAGGTCAAAGCCTGCGAGGACAACGGCCTGTTTTCGGTGTTAGAAAAATACGATGCCAGCCTGAGCGAAGCCGATTTGCTGGCCCGGGTGAAAGCCCTGAACAAGGACCCCGCCATTCACGGCATCTTGGTCCAGCTGCCCTTGCCCGGCCACATGGATGCGCAAAAGGTTATCGAAGCCATCAGTCCCAGCAAAGATGTGGACGGTTTTCACATCGCCAGCGCGGGTGCCCTGATGACCGGCATGCCCGGTTTTTGGCCCTGCACGCCCTATGGCTGCATGAAAATGCTCGAAAGCATTGGCTACGACCTGCGCGGCAAGCACGCGGTGGTCATTGGCCGCAGCAACATTGTGGGCAAACCCATGGCGCTGATGTTGCTGCAAAAAAACGCCACCGTGACCATTTGCCACAGTGCCACCCCAGACCTGAAAGCCATGACCTTGCAAGCCGACGTGATCGTGGCGGCTGTGGGCAAACGCAATGTGCTGACCGCCGACATGGTCAAACCCGGCGCTGTGGTGCTGGATGTGGGCATGAACCGCAACGACGAAGGCAAGCTTTGCGGCGACGTGGACTTTGAGGGCGTCACGGCCGTGGCCAGCCACATCACCCCGGTGCCCGGCGGCGTGGGCCCCATGACCATCACCATGTTGTTGGTCAACACCCTTGAAGCCGCAGAACGCGCCACCAAATAAACACCAGCGAATCATTTGCCCCCCTATTCTGGACACTCAACATGACCCCCAACCCGCTGCTCGACGCCTCTGGACTGCCCCTTTTTGACCGCATCGCTCCCGAACATGTGGCCCCCGCGCTGGATGATCTGCTGGCCAAGGCCGAGCAAGCGCTGGAAACCGTCACGGCCGACCGCTTTCCGGCCGAGTGGGCAGCCATCGCAAAAACACTGGATGTGAGCACCGAACGGCTGGGCATGGCTTGGGGGGCTGTGAGCCACCTTAATAGTGTGGCCGACACCCCCGAATTGCGCGCGGCCTACAACGCCGCCCTGCCCCGCGTGACCGAATTCTGGACACGGCTGGGCAGCGATGAACGCCTGTATGCCAAATACAAGGCCATCAACGCTGCCAGCCTGAACGCAGAACAAAAGCAAGCCCAAAAGAATGCCCTGCGCGCGTTTGTCTTGGGCGGGGCCGAACTGCAAGGCGCAGCCAAAGAGCGCTATGCCGCCATCCAAGAGCGGTTGGCCAAAGTGACCCAAAAGTTCAGCGAAAACACGCTGGATGCCACTGACAAATTTGCCCTTTACGTGAACGAAGACGAGCTGACCGGGGTGCCCGCCGACGTGGTGCAGGCCACACGCGATGCGGCCCAAAAGGAAGGCAAAGAGGGTTGCCGCCTGACCCTGAAAATGCCGGTTTACCTGCCCGTGATGCAGTTTGCCGACAACGCCGCCCTGCGCGAAAAGCTTTACAAAGCCCACGTTACCCGCGCCTCGGACCAAGCCCCGGAGGAAACCCGGCAATACGACAACACCCCCCTGATGCAAGAGATTTTGGCGCTGCGCCAAGAAGAGGCCAAGCTGCTGGGTTTTGACAATTACGCCCAAGTTTCGGTGGTGCCCAAAATGGCCGAATCGCCTGAAAAAGTGACGGTTTTTTTGCGCGACCTGGCCCGCAAAGCCCGCCCCTTTGCCGAAAAAGACCTGGCTGACCTGCGCGAATTTGCGGCCAAAGAACTGGGCATCAGCGGCCCGCTGAACGCCTGGGATGTGCCCTATTTGTCAGAAAAACTCAAAGAAGCCCGCTACAGCTTCAGCGAACAAGAGGTCAAGCAATACTTCACGGCCCCCAAGGTATTGACCGGCCTGTTCAAGATCATCGAAACCTTGTTTGAAGTGAACATCCGGCCCGATCAAGCCCCGGTCTGGCACCCTGCCGTGGCCTTTTACCGCATAGAGCGCGAGGGCCAATTGATTGGCCAGTTTTATCTGGACCCACCCGCCCGGTCTGGCAAACGCGGTGGCGCCTGGATGGATGATGTGCGTGGCCGCTGGCAACGCCCCGACACGGGTTTGCTGCAAACCCCAGTGGCGCACCTGGTGTGCAACTTTGCCGAAGGCGTGAACGGCCAGCCTGCCTTACTGACGCACGACGACGTGATCACCCTCTTCCATGAGTTTGGTCACGGCCTGCACCACATGCTGACCCAAGTGAGCGAACGGGATGTCTCGGGCATCAGCGGCGTGGAATGGGACGCCGTAGAGCTGCCCAGCCAGTTCATGGAAAACTTTTGCTGGGAATGGTCGGTGCTGCGCCACATGACCGCCCACGTAGAAACCGGCGAACCCCTGCCACGCGCCCTGTTCGACAAGATGCTGGCGGCCAAAAACTTTCAAAGCGGCCTGCAAACCTTGCGCCAAATCGAGTTTTCATTGTTCGACATGCTGGTGCACTCCGAACACGACCCGGCCACCGACTTCATGCCGCTGCTGCAAAAAGTGCGCGACGAAGTGGCCGTCATGCGCCCCCCCGCCTTCAACCGCATGGCCCACACCTTTAGCCACATATTTGCAGGAGGTTATGCGGCGGGTTATTACAGCTACAAATGGGCCGAAGTGCTGAGTGCCGATGCCTATGCAGCATTTGAAGAAACCGCCGCAGAAGACGGCACGCCCAGCGTGGAAACCGGGCGACTCTACCGCCAAGCTATTTTGGAAGCGGGCGGCAGCCGCCCCGCGCTGGATTCGTTCAAGGCCTTCCGCGGCCGCGAACCCAATTTGGACGCACTGTTGCGGCATCAAGGCATGGTTTGAGGGGGGGGCTAATCCTCAACCCATCATCCGTCGCAAACTCGCAAAAAAGAGCTCCGACTGCAGGCGCTCGCCGTTGATCTGTTCCGCCACTCGGTCAGCCAGTGCTGTGTCCACAGGCGTCAGCGCCACGCCGGTAGATGCCGCCAGCACCTGCACTTGGCAGGCGCGTTCTAGGTAGTACAGGTCGTCGTAGGCGTAGTCCACACGTTCGCCGCACACGATAACGCCGTGGTTGCCCAAGAACACCACGTCCGCCCCTTGCATGGCATTCGCGATGCGCTCACCTTCGGTCATGTCCAGGGCCAGGCCGTTGTAGTGCGCGTCTACTGCCACGCGGCCTCTAAAGCGCATGGCGGTTTGGGACAAACGGGTGTCCAAGGCCCGTGCTGCCGTGAGGGTGAGCGCCGTGGCATAGGGCATGTGGGTGTGCAGCACCACCGTCTTTTTGGCAATGCGGTGCACCGCAGCATGAATGAACATAGCCGTGGGCTCCACCGGGTGGCGGCCGGCCAGTTGCTCGCCCGCTGCGTTGCACATCACGATGTCTGGCGCTTGGACCTCGCTCCAATGCAAGCCGCGCGGGTTCAGCAAAAACCAATCGGCCCGGCCGGGAACCGCCACGCTGAAATGGTTGCAAACGCCCTCACTCAATCCTTGGGCAGCAGCGGCACGCAGGGCCAGCGCCAAGTCTTCGCGCAGCGGCAAAATGGCTTCAAAGGTTTCATGGGCTTGCAAAGGGGGACCTCCGGCTTTGGTGGGGTGGGTGGCAGCAGATCACGCCCATGGGGTGTTGCTGATTGCACATATAAGAATACCAGCGCAGGTTTTACGCCGCACCCTCAATTTGACCTTTTTAGGCGATTAGCTTGACGTAGATTCTCTTAGCCCTTCCTACGGGCACTGTCTTTACCGATGAAGCTTGGCATTTTTTATGCTTGATGTTCAGCGATTGGCTGATTTCTTGACATTCAATTTGTATTGAACCCTTTGATTCAGGTCAACCGAAATAGCCAATCATCCATTTTTGTAGCTTAAATAATTAAAAAAGGGGTGTTTGCTTGTTTTAATCCGATGGAGAAATGCAATGACAATTTCATTTTCTTTAAGCATCAATGGCGCAGGTCGCCAACAAGGTGGCAATAATTCGCCGCATACACAAGGTGATAGACAAAACCACCGTCGTCAAAAATTGCAGGCTTTGTTGGAAAATTTAAAGGCCGGAGACTTGGATGCTGCCCGAACAGCATTTATTGCCTTGGTCAACTTCGATACCTCTTTGACGTCAGACCCTAACCTAGGCAACATTGGCGCAGCACTGCAAAGCAGCAATCTTTACGCAGCCCAACACTTTGGCCTGGAATTGCAAAGCCGAGGCCTTCAACTTCCAACCTACCCGATAGCTCAGTCAATGACATCCATGATCAAAACACCTCAAATTTTGAACGAGCATCACGGGACAGACAGGGTTGATCTTTCCGCGTAATGGAATCAGGTGCGCCAAATTTCGCAAAGACCATCAATAAAAAAATAGTTGGCTTCTGAACGCATGACGTTTTTTTGTTTTGGCAAAGCCCTGCAACACCTTTGATGCAGGCCCTCGACCCGTATAGATACCAGAAACCAAATCTGCCGCATTAAAAGTCTATGAGCGGCGAGTGTGTGAGAAAAAAATTTCTAAAGTGGTTCTCTCACCTGACGGCATCTTTTGGGGTAAATTCATCAAGGAAAAAGCCATGTATCTAAATATCCTCTTAGCCTACGACGGGTCCACAAAGAGTCAGCAAGTCATAGGCACCGGGACAATTGGCTAGCGCGGTGGTGGGGTGGTACCGTTCCAAAGGCCTTGGTTGAACACTCACCCTGCAGCGTATTGGTGGTCATCATCAAATAAGGGAGACCATTTTTAATTTTTTGACTCTTCTTTTTCAGATACGCTTTTTAGATCTTCAGCACGGTCTGTTGTTGGCTCTGCTGGCTTGTAATCTCCAAGCACTTCTTTCAATGGACAAATTCCAACTGCGGGACATTTGTTGCAAGTGGCCATTAAGGCAATTGGGCAAAGCGTCATAGAACCCCCTTTTGGATGAGCGAAATGCCCATCGAAAATGATCATAGCTTTTAATTCTGGTGAGGTCCACAATGGGCCAATGAGCAATTACCAAGAAACCAAAATCGCCGCAGACGGCTTGCATTACAAGAGCAAAGAAGGTGGTTCGATCTTCAAAGATTCTTCTAATGGCATGACCATCAGTTGCTACAAATGTGGCCTGCACAAGCCCAGGTCCATGGGCATTTTTAAGATGCTGATCAATCAACGCATGTTCATGTGCGGCGACTGCATGCCCGCCAAGTCTGCATAAGGCAGTGCTCTTTTGCAGCCGTGGCCCCTATTTATCGCACACACGCTGACGGCGGACATCAAGACGACTGCGTCAGGTGATCTGGAGTTTTTTTAGGAACATCAAGAGCATCTGTTTTTGTTTTTCATCAGAGGCTTCTTTGAGTGCGTTTTTAAGCACTTCCCCAATCTCGGCGGCTTCCACCAGCTCCATGTCCCAATTAGGGAACAAGCGTTCTCGGATTTCGTCCTCTTCGCTCAAGACAACCAAGTTGAGGTGCCGCGAATCTTCGCTAATGAGTTTCATGAGGCTAATGACGTTGTCT
>CAMDXR010000045.1 GCA_945877725.1 Limnohabitans sp. Rim8 | reverse complement strand
CCGCGCTGGCCCATGAGCTGCATCAGCAATTCGTACTTGGCCACCTCTTGTTCGGTCTGGACCAGCTTCATGATGGAAGCAGGCCCACTGATGTCCATGCGCGCCAGCCCTTCTTCTTTGACCCGTTGGTGCGTCAGAGAAAAAGCGTGCGAGTCCATGAGCAAGGCCGCCAAACGGTCACGCCACACGGGTTCTTGCAATTGGCCATCGGCATCGAACAGGTAAGGGCGTGCCACGGCCAAGGCATCGTGCGAGGGTGCGGCACCCTCGCTGAACTTGGACATGGCGGCGCGTTCGTGTTGCAGCAGCTTCTTGGCCACCGTCCAACCGCCGTTAAGGGGGCCCACCAACTGGTGCGCGGGCACTTGCACGTCGTCAAAAAACACTTCGCAAAAACTGGACTTGCCACTGATCAGCTCAATGGGTTTGACGGTCACGCCCGGACTCTTCATGTCGATCAACAAGAAGCTGATGCCTTCTTGCTTGCGCACGCTGACATCGGTGCGCACCAGGGCGTACATCCAGTCAGCGGCGTCGCCGTAAGAAGTCCAGATTTTGGAGCCGTTGACTACAAAGTTGCCGTTTTCGTCTTGGCGGGCCGAGGTCTTGAGGCTGGCCAGGTCAGAGCCCGCATTGGGTTCGCTGAAGCCCTGGCACCACCGAACTCGGCCTTGCGTCATCGGCGGCAGGTGTTCGCGCTTTTGGGCGTCGGTGCCGATTTCGAGCAACACCGGCCCCAACATCCAGACCCCCAGATTGAACTGGGGTTGGCGGCAACCCAAGCTCAGCATTTCTTCCTCGACAATGCGGGCCTGTTTGGGCGTCAGGCCCCCGCCACCAAACTCGCTAGGCCAACCCGGTGCAAACCAACCGCGATCGCGCATGCGTTCAAACCACAGGCGCTGGTCTTCGTTGCTGAACTTGACTTGGGAGCCGCCCCAGACAATTTGCTCTTGCGTAATCGGTTGACGCATGGAAGCCGGGCAATTGGCTTCGAGCCATTGACGGGTAGCAGCACGGAATTCTTCAATGTCTTGCATGGCTGATGGATGGCTGTTTTAGGCCAGTTTTAAATTCAAATAGTCTGATGGGGCAGCGCCCAATCCATTGTCTAACGCATTGCCCAGTCTGAAACGGTACACGCCGTCCTTGTCGAGCACACGGCGCAGCTCCCCCTCATGGCGCATCCAGGACAGGTGGGCAATCGACTCGCCCAACGCCAGCATGTCGTCTACCGGACCGCGCAGTCTGGGAAACAAACACAACATGGCCTCAAAGGCCGAGCAAACCGTGTGGGCTTGCAGGTGCGCACGCAACAGCACAAACTGGTGTTGGTGGTGTTCGCGCAATTCTTGGGTGCGGGCGTGCAGGCCGCGAAACACCCGTTCGTGGGAGGGCAATACCAAGGTATCGGGGGCCAATTGGTCCAGCACATCCAGCGAGTTGAACCACAGTTGCAGCGGATTCGCCTCGGGCTCGATACCAGTCACCAGCACATTGGAGCTGATGCGCGGCAGCAATTGGTCGCCCGACACCAAAATCTGGTCTTGTGCGCAGTACAGGCAGGCATGCTCGGGCGAGTGCCCCTCACCAATCACCACTTGCCACACGCGTGAGCCGATTCTCATCTCATCACCACCCCGAAGCCGCCTGAAGGCGCGTGGCTGCGGGGGCATGAAAGGGTCTTTGCGCATGGCGCGCCACATCGTGTCGGTGCGCTCCTGGGGCATGCCGGCACGCTGATAAAACTGCGCCTGCGATGCGGGCAAGGGGTCGGGTTCGGGCTGCGATAGCGCACGCATCATGAAGTATTCGCCGTGCGTCATGTACAGCGGAATATCAAAGCGCTCGCACAACCAACTGGCCAGCCCCGCGTGGTCGTAGTGCATGTGGGTGCAGATCAGGCCCAAAATCGGCAAACCCTGCAAATGGTGGGCTGCAATGTGCTCCCAACGCGCTTTGCAGGTATCGGTGTTCAGGCCGGTATCCACCAAAAACCAGCCATTGGTGTCGCGCAGCAAGTACACATTAATGTGGTCCAGCGCCATGGGCATGGGCATGCGGGCCCACAAAATGCCGGGCGCCACCTCGACCACCGAACCATCGCTTGCGGGCGCCGTCAAGGGATAGTCCAGCACGGCCCTTGCAGCCAAGCGGCTCATCCCACGGCCCTTGCTAACGGGGGGTTCAGGGGCACATAGGTCTTTAGCTTGTCGTCGCGTATGTAGAGCGGGTCTTCTACCAAAGCGGTGTCGTAGCCCTGACGCTGCAAGTCGACCTTGCGCAGTTTGTAATTCCCCGTCATGTCGGTTGTGGGGGCAATGCGCAGATAAATCGGGGCGGCATAACGCGGCAACCGGTCCAGGGCCAAGGCCCAGAACTTGGCGGGATCGAACCGGACACCCGGCTGCAACACCAGCGCCGCCATGCCCGCTCGGCCTTCGGCACCGGGCACCTTGACGCCATAGACCGTGATGGCATCCAGACCCGGGAAATCGCCCAGCACATCGGCCACTTCGGCGGTGGAGACGTTTTCGCTGTTCCAGCGAAACGTGTCGCCAATGCGGTCCACAAACCAGCAATAACCGTCTGCGTCGCAACGCAACAGATCGCCGGACGACCACCACGCATCGCCTTCGCGGAAGACGTTGCGCAAAATTTTCTTTTCAGTGGCTTCGGGTGAGGTGTAGCCTTCAAAGCGGCCTCCCACGACATCGGGGATGTTGATGATCATGCCGATGCCTTCGCCCACTTCGTCCACATCGCAGAGTTGCAAAAACCCGTTTTCGTCGCGCGGATGGCTGTCGGTTTCGATGTCGTAGCGCACCAGACGAAGGTTGGTTTTCTCCCAAAACGGCACACGCCCACACGAGCCCACCCGGTTGTCCAGGTTGATGGTGTTGGTGTTCGACTCGGTGGATCCCCAGCCTTCGTAGATCTCGAACTCGCCAAAGCGCCGGACCCATTGCTCCCAGACCTCGGGGGCCAGACCCGCGCCCACCATCTTGCGCAAAGAGTGTTCGCGGTCGCTGGGTTGCGCTGGCACGGTGAGCAAGAAGCGACAGATTTCGCCCACGTATTGGCAAATCGTGACACCGTGCTGGCGCACGTCGGACCAAAACTCGGTGCGGCTGAACTTGCGGCGCAGCAACAAACTGGCCCCTGCGGCAAAGGCGGTGGCCCCAGCCGACAGCGATGCCGCCCCGTGGTACAGCGGCAAAAAGCAATAAAAGCAGTCCTCGGGCTGCACATCCATGGTGGTCTGCATCACGTCGCCCGTGATCAACCAACGGGCATGGCTGATGACCGCTGCCTTGGGCAGGCCTGTCGTGCCGGAGGTGAAAATATAAAGCGCAGGGTCGCCTGCCACCAAGCCCGCCCGCCACTCAACGGGAGGATTGCTGTCGGGGGCTTGCAGCATGGCTTGCTCAAAATTGAGCTCGCAGCGCTCGCGCAACGCAGTTGTTGCTGGGTTTTCGGCGTCGGGCCACAACCAATAGCGCAAGCCCTCAGGGGCATCGGTGGCGGCCAACAAGCCTAGACATTCTTCACCGATCAAGATGAGTTGGGCACCCGTTATTTCTATGGCGTGCACCAATGGCTTGCCGCTGACGTTGGTGTTCAAGAACACCAACTTGACGCCGATTTTGGCCAGTCCAAGCCAAGCAAACAAAAAGGCCGGCCGGTTTTCCATGCACAAAGCCACCACATCGCCACGGCGCAAACCCAGTGCTTGCCCAGCGTGGGCCACTTGGTTCATGCAGGCGTTGGCTTGGGCATAGGTGTAATGCTGGGCACCGTAGCGAATGCAAGGGCGCTGGGCAAACTCAACGGCGCTGGCCTCCACCCGCTCGGCGAGCGTGTAGGTCTGTGAGGCACGGTGGCGTTGTCCGGCCTTGGCTCTTTTGTCGAGCTTGGCCTGCGTCACCTCACGCGGAACAATAGGGTTTGGTTTCACGAGCTTTCCCTTTCAGAGGGGTTTTGGCTTAGGCTGCGAATCTGGGTTTAGCGCACCGGGCGCGGCATTTGCAGACCAAACTGTGCGATCAACTCGCGTTGGATCTCGTTAGTGCCGCCGCCGAACGTCATCAAGGTGCAGGCGCGCACCTCGTACTCCAGCTCGCCCAACAACAAAGCGGCACTGGAGCCTGCTCGCACCAATGCGCTGGAACCCACGATGTCGATCAGGCGGCGCAGCACCTCGATCACGCTCTCGGAGCCATACACCTTGGTGGCCGATGCCAGGGCCACATCCATGCGCCCCTGTTCCAGCTCTGCCGCAATGCGGAAGTTGATCAGACGCATGGCCTCCATGCATGAATAGCATTCGGCCAGCGAACGCTGAACCCAGGCTTGGTCCACGGCCCGGCGACCTTGTTCGTCGCGTGCTTTGGCCCATTGCAAGACCCGGCAAAACGGACCAAAAACTTTGTCGGACCAAGACCCCAGGCCCAAACGCTCGTGGTTGAGCTGTGCCGTGATGAGCTTCCAGCCGCCATGCAACTCGCCCACCAAACGGTCAGCGGGCACTTCGACGTTGTCGTAATAAGTGGCCGCTGTGAAGTTGCCCACGGTTTGGATCAGGGTGTGCGAAAAACCGGGCGCATCGGTGTCCAAAATCATGATGGACACGCCCTTGTGCCGCGGCAGGTCGGGGCTGGTACGGGCGGCCAGCCAAACGTGGTCAGCGGCCTCGATGCCGGAAGTCCAGAGTTTGCTGCCATTGACAATGAATTTGCCGGTTTGCAAATCCCCCTCCAACTTGGCCTGGGTTTTCAGCACAGCCAAATCAGAACCGGCTTGCGGCTCGGAATAGCCAATGGCAAAAATCGTTTCACCGGCTGCGATGCCCGGCAAAAAGCGGGCTTTTTGGGCTGCTGTGCCTGACTCCATGAGGGCAGGCCCCACGGTGCTGATGGTCACAAACGGCAAGGGCGCACCCGCAATATTGGCTTCTTCAAAGAAGATCAGTTGCTCGGTGGCGCTCAGGCCTTGGCCGCCGTGCTCTTTGGGCCAGCCCACGGCCAGCCAGCCGTCACTGCCCATTTTGCGAATCGTCTGGCGGTATTCATCGCCGCTTTCGGCACCGCGCAACTTGAGGCGCAGGTCCGGGGTCATCAAGTTGGTGAAATAGTCGCGCACCTTCAAACGAAGGGTGTGCTGTTCGGGGGTCAGGTCGATAAACATGTTGTTCTTTCTTTGCTCGGCTTCAGGCATCGCCCAAAATCAGGCCACTGGTAGGCACGCCGGTTCCGGCGGTCACCAGCACGTTGTGTACATCGGCCACTTGGTTGACCGAGCTGCCGCGCACTTGGCGCACGCCCTCTGCGATACCGTTCATGCCGTGGATATAGGCCTCGCCCAATTGGCCCCCGTGGGTGTTGATGGGCATCTTGCCGCCGCGTGCATGGTGACCCGCACGAATGAACTCTTTGGCCTCGCCGCGCTTGGCAAAGCCAAACTCTTCGAGTTGCGGCAAAACAAAGGGCGTGAAGTGGTCATAAATCACGGCGGTCTGAATGTCATCCGGGCCCAACCGGCTTTGTTGCCAAAGTTGTTTGGCCACCAAGCCCATCTCGGGCAGGCCGGTGATGTCTTCCCGGAAATACGAGGTCATGATCTGCTGGCCATCGCTGATGCCTTGCGCAGCGCCTTTGATGACCACCGGTTTGGTGCGCAGGTCACGCGCCCGTTCGACCGAAGTGATCACCATGGCCACCGCGCCGTCGGACTCTTGGCAGCAGTCCAGCAAGTGCAGGGGCTCGCAAATCCAGCGCGAAGCCTGGTGTTCGGCCAGCGTGATGGGCTTGCCATGAAAAAACGCTGCCGGGTTGGTGGCTGCAAAGTCGCGCGCAGCCACGGCAATGCGGCCAAAGTCTTCACTGGTCGCGCCAAAGGTGTGCATGTAACGCTGGGCAAACATGCCCACCCAAGCCGCTGGCGTGTGAAAACCATAAGGCATGTACCAGCCGTAGTTCACGTTTTCAAACAAGGGCGATGAGCCAAAGCCGTAGTTGCCGTTGCCAAACCGGTACCAGCTGCGTTCGTTCATGGCGCGGTAAACCACCACTGTTTTGGCAATGCCGGTGGCCACGGCCATGGCCGCGTGCAGCACCGGGGCGCAAGCCGCGCCGCCGCCATGCGGAATCTGGCTGAAAAAGTTGATGTTTTTGGCCCCCAGCAATCGTGCAACCTCGTACTCGGGCACTTTGTCCACGCTGTACGAAGAAAAACCATCGACCTCGGACGGGTCAATGCCCGCATCGGCCAGGGCCTGCAAAGTGGCTTCCATGGCCAGACGGACTTCGGTCCGACCCGAGTTTTTGGAAAACTCAGTGGCCCCCAATCCGACAATGGCGGCCCGCCCGGAAATTGAAAAATCAGTCATATAAAAAGTGTTCCTGGCTTGACGACATCAGGGCAAATGCACACGCACCGTACCGGTCACATGCGCGCCCATCGAGTTGGTGCCCTTGAGCGTGATCTCGACACTTTGGTCAGACTCGCGCTTGTCGGTCACGGCACCGCTCAGGGTCATGGTGTCGCCTGGGTAATTGGGGGCACCCAGCTTGATCTTCAGTTCGGCCATGCGGCCGTGCGGTCCGGTCCAACGGTCCACAAAGCGCTGCACCATGCCGTTGGTGGTCAAGATGTTCATGAAGATGTGGGGCGAACCCAGTGCCCGTGCGGCCTCTAGGTCGTGGTGACCCGGAAAATAATCGCGCGTGGCAATACCACCGCCCACCACCAAAGGCACCGTGATCGGCACGCTCAGTGTCTCCAGCTGTTCGCCGGTCTGAACCTGCTCAAACCTGCGCATGGTGGCTGGCTCCGAGGTCTTCACTTGCGTCATATTTCCATCCCAATGTGTCGTTATTGGCCAACCAGTCGCCCAGCTTGGCAAGATGATGTTCGGTGCCACCCAGCGCCGCGCCCAAAGCGCGAGTCCAGAACATAAAGCGGTGGATTGGGTACGTCAGGTCCACCCCGATGCCCCCATGAACGTGCTGCGCCATATGGCCCGCACGGTGCCCGGTGTCATTGGCCAGCGTGCGGGTGGCCCAGGCTTGCGGGGCAGCGCCCAGTCCGGCATCAAGGCGGTACACCAGTTGCCACAAAGACGTGCGCAGGGCTTCAAGGGCAATGTAGCCATCGGCCATTTGGCCCGCCACCAACTGGAAGCTGCCAATCACGCGGCCAAACTGCTGGCGCTCGCTGACATAGTCCACGGTGCGGCGCAGTTGTTGTGCGGTCACGCCCGCTTGCAGTGATGCCAAAGCGGCAATGGCGTATTGCTCGGTCCAAGCCGTGGCGGCCACGGGCAGCACATGCTCGGCAGGCAGTGGCAGGGCATCAAAAGCCAGATCGGCCAGGGCTTGATGGTGTTGGCTGAAACCCTCGGTTTGCTGCACACCCGATTGGCTCAGATCCACCACTACCAGACGGGTTTCACCGCCAGCGTTGGCGGGCAACAAGGCATAGCGGGCCACACTGCCCAGCGGCACAGCGGCGGCCAAACCACTCAGCGTCCAGCCTTCGCCCGTTCGCGTTAACTGAAGGGAAGGGCCACAGGGGCGCGCCAAAGCATCGAGTGACAGCGCCAGCGGCGCTTCGCCAGACAAGGCGTGGTCAATCACGGGGCTGAGTGCAGCAGCGCCAAAGCGAGCCAAAGCGGCTGCGCCCACCTGGGTTTCCCACAGGGGCACCAGGGCCAGTGCGCGTCCTTGTTGCTCCAGCACGGCCATCAGTTCGGTCATGCCCAGCCCCAAGCCGCCGTTCGCCTCGGGCACCAACACGGTGTGCAGGCCAGAAGCCACACACTGCTGCCACAGGTCTTGCATGAAGGGTGCGCCCGACACGTCGTGCGCGCGCAGTTGGTCGTCGCTGCAATAGTCGGCAAAAAGGCCGCTCGCCATTTCGGCAAAGGCACGCTGGTCTTCGGTCAGCTCAAAATTCATGCGCTTGCTCCTGGGGTAACGGCCACTGGCCGGAATTGCGGGAGCACCAGCTCCCCGTTGTTGAATGTGTTGAACTCGACCTGCACCGCATCGCCAATGCGCACCTCGCCGGGCTTGACCCCGACCAACTGCGAAATCAGGCGGGTGCCCTCTTCCAGTTCAATCAGGGCAATCGGGTTGGGGTGGTCAAAGGGCGGCACCTCGGGGTAATGCATGACCACAAACGAATACACGGTGCCACGGCCCGAAGACTCCACGGTGTCCCAATCGAACGAATGGCAATGTGAGCACACCGGGCCAGGGGGGTGACGCAAAGTGCCACAGCTTTTGCAGCGCTGAATCAGCAATTTGCCTGCCTTGGCCCCTTCCCAGAAAAACCGGGTGTCGTCGCTGATGCCGGGGGGCGGGCGTTTGGCGGGTGCGGGCATGGCTGGCTTTTCTGCCGGGGCCGCTGCCTGGGCTGCGCGGAACTTGAAAACACGGAACAGCAACTGCCCGACTTCTTCGTCGCCTTCGGGCTTTTGCGAGAAAAACGTCATCACCAGGGTGACAAAAAAGCCGGTGCCCAGCGCCGTGGTTTTTTCGGGGCTGATGGTGTCGAGCCGGGTTGCGTAATACAAGCGCTCGCCTTCGACCACGTCGCGCTTAAAAGTCAGCTCGGAATTAACGGCCACCACAGAGGCTAGGCCATGGGCCTCCATCATCTTGAGGGCTTCGTAGGGGTTTTCGGTGGTGGAGCCGGGGGGGTAGTTGTTTTGGGTAAAGCCCTCCATGCACCACACCTGAAGCATGGCGGGCGGGGCCGTCACGGTGCCTGCGGACAAATAACGTGCATCGTCCACGCCCATCACTTCGCACCATTGGCGAATCATGGGTGCGTTGACCTTGTCCCAGGCATAAACCCGCCCGTATTCCTTGCCCACTAGGGCCCGGATCTCGTTCATCCATTCATGTTCAGCCAAAGCTGTACTCCTAAAGTATTGTTTTGCGGTCTAACTGTAGGCGCTTTCGGCCTTAAGACTGACCCGCGTTGGCTGCAGCCAAAAACGCGGGCTTTTCGCCCCCGCCGTGCAACAGCAAGTTGGTTCCGCTCATGTAAGCCGCCTGGGGCGAGGCCACAAACAAGCAGGCTTGGGCGATGTCTGAAGGCTCGGCCATGCGGCCCGCCGGAATCGAAGCGCCGACAGCGGCAATGCCCGCCGCGTCGCCGTAATGCAAATGAGACTGCTCGGTGCGCACCAATCCGGGGCTGACCGCCACCACGCGAACTTTGGGTGCCCACTCGACCGCCAAGGAAGAAGCCAAGCTCAAAACCGCCGCTTTGGCGGCACCATAAGCCGCACTGCCAGGCGATGGACGCAGCGCACTGACGCTGCCAATGAACACAATCACGCCGCCCTGCTCTTGGGTCTGCATGGCGGCATTGGCGGCTTGGGCCATGTGCAGCGCAGCCGTCAGGTTGAGCCGGATCACGCCCTCATGAAAGCGGGGCGACACGGTGGCGGCATCCACGGCAGGGCTACCGCCTGCGTTGTGAATCAGTACATCTAGGCGACCATGGCGCGCCACGATGGCAGCCACCAAAGCCCGAACTGCATCGGCTTCGCGCACATCACAGGGCATGAATTCGGCGCTGCGCCCCTCTGCACTGGGGGCTTGCTCTGGGGCAGTGCGCGCGCACACCACCACGGTGGCCCCGGCAGAAAGAAAGCCCTCGGCAATGCCGCGCCCTATGCCTTTGGTGCCCCCAGTGACCAGGACCACACGCTGATCGAAATCGGTTTTCTGTTTCATGCTGCCTAATTTACCGACAGCAAACGCCTGCAGATACGTCCAAAAGGACGATGTTGCAGAGGGCTCTTAAAATGAACATTCAAGCCTCAACAATTGCAGGATTTGCGCATGTCACTCGACTCTTCCTCCCTGACGGCGAACGCTGAACCGGCCCCTCCCGAAAGCGAATTGCTGGTCGAATGCCGGGAAGATGGTGTCGCCATCGTGCGCATGAACCGCCCCAAAGCCACCAATGCACTCAGCCTGAATTTGCAGGCCTTGCTTTCGGCGGCCTTTACACGGTTGGCTGAAGACCCTGCGGTGCGCGCCATTGTGCTGACCGGGGGCGATAAGGTGTTTGCCGCCGGAGGCGACATCAAGGGCCTAGAAGGTGCCGGGCCCATCGAGATTCTGGAACGCCACACCGAGCGCGTTTGGGCCCCCATCGAACGCTGCCCCAAACCCATCATTGCCGCCGTCTGCGGCTACGCTTTTGGTGGCGGTGCCGAGCTGGCCATGCATTGCGACATCATTTTGGCGGGCGAAGGTGCCAGCTTTTCTCAGCCAGAAATCCGCATTGGCATCATGCCCGGCATTGGCGGCACACAGCGGCTGGTGCGGGCGGTGGGCAAGTTCAATGCCATGCGCATGCTGCTGACCGGCAAACCCGTGAGCGCCCAAGAGGCTTGCAACATGGGCTTGGTCAGCCAGGTTTTGCCCGATGACCAAGTGCTGCCTGAAGCCCTGAAAATGGCCAGCCTGATTGCTGCCATGCCGCCCTTGGCGGTGATGCAGATCAAAGAAGTGGTGCTGGCGGGCGTAGACGCTTCACTTGAAACCGCCCTGATGTTGGAGCGCAAAGCCAACCAACTGCTGTTTGCCACACGCGACCAAAAAGAAGGCATGCAAGCCTTTATAGAAAAACGCAAACCCAAATTTGAGGGCCGCTGATATGAAGACCCGGGGCTCTGGTCTGGGCTCTGGCTTGGGGGCCGGTCTTGGCGCTGACCTGGCCCTTTGGCTGGCTCTGGCCGCCAGCCCGGTGGCATTTTTTGCCCCCACGGCCCTTGCCAACCCGGCAGAACAAGACGCTAGGCTTTGCCAAAGCTACAAGGGCATTCCGCCTGCGAATCGGCAAGCCAAGGGTCAAAAAACGGGCCCAGACAAAGGCGTACCACCCGGCATGGTGGCCATGAGCGGTGGGCGTTTCATGATGGGATCGGAACGCTTTTACCCTGAAGAAAGACCGCGCCGAGCGGTGGAGGTTGCGCCGTTTTACATTCAACGGCACGAAGTAACCAACGCCCAATTTGCCGCCTTTGCGCAAAGCACCGGCTACCGCACGGTGGCCGAACGCCCGCTGGACGCCAAGCAATTCAGTCAACTCAGCGAGGCCCAGCGCCGGGCAGGTTCACTGGTTTTCCACAAACCGGCGCAGGTCAAGGGCATGGCCGATATCAGCCAATGGTGGACCTGGACACCCGGCGCGTCTTGGCGTGCCCCCGAGGGACCGGGCAGCCACTTGCGCGGACGCGCCAACCACCCCGTGGTGCACATTGCCTTTGAAGACGCGATGGCCTATGCCCGCTGGGCCGGACAAGACTTGCCCACTGAGGCCGAATGGGAATTTGCCGCCAAGGGCGGCCTAGAAGAAGCCGACTACACATGGGGCAACGTCAAAAACCGCCGTGATGCCAAAGGCAAACCCATGGCCAACCACTGGCAAGGCCCGTTCCCATTACAAGACCTGACCGAAGACGGCCACCACGGCACCGCGCCCGTAGGCTGCTTTCCGGCCAACGGCTATGGCTTGTTTGACATGGCGGGCAACGCCTGGGAACTGACCCAGGACGACTACATCGATCCCCGCAGCCCATTTGGCGGCATGAAAGTCGCCAAGGGCGGCAGCTTTTTGTGCTCGGACGATTACTGCGGCCGCTACCGCCCCGCCGCCCGCAGCCCCCACGGTATTGATACCGGCATGCAACACGTTGGGTTTAGGACGGTGTGGCGGGGGAAGTGAGGGGGGTCTTTCTTATTCGCTGATACTATTTTGTCCTCATGGGGGCATATATCACTTTAACTCAATATTTTTGACGAAATTTGCTCTCATGAGATCAAAATATTGACTCACATGGTGATTTTCCTTAAAATATGCTCTCTTGGGGGCAATTTATGAAAATCAATGATGTCACTCTGCTTGAATTGGCATTGGCGCTGAGTTCCGAGCGCAAACGCCAAAAGCTCTCTCGCGAAGATGCTGCTGCTGTGTGTGGTGTCAGTACGTCTTTTATTCGTGATGCTGAGTCGAACCCAGAGAATTGTTCGCTTGGAAAACTCGCGAAGCTCGTCAATGGCTTGGGGTTGAGCCTTGAGGTTTCTGGTCTTGAGCTTGCTCAATCTGGCTTGCCAAAGACGGATCGCGGACCAGGCCTCACTCCGCCAGCCAAGCCCGCGCCTCAAAGTCGCATGGCCACTGCACTGGGTCTTCATCAAGCTGACTTTGGTGTGCCAGATTCTCAGCTCGTGGGTCGTGTCAAGGGGGGGCTGCCGGACTTGATGCAACAAAAGCCAAGTCAGTTAAGTAGTAGACCAGGTCCGGCCTCACGGGTAGCGCAGCGCGGTATCAAGAAAAAATCGAAGGGTGAGTCATCATGATTCGATTGCGCGTGTGGGCCAATGAATTGCCGATGGGGTGGTTCGGACATCAAGCGGGGCAGTATTTCTTTCAGTACGACGAAGACTGGCTGAAGTCTGCGCATGCTTATGTGCTGGCCCCACAGTTTGTGTTGCGCAAAGAACCTCACCTAGGTGAGCCGATCAAAACTTTTTTTGCAAACCTGCTGCCAGAAGGGGCAGCACTGGAAGAGATCTTGAGCGCGATACACATGCGCGATGCCAGCACATTTGAAATCATCGGTCAGTTGGGTGGAGAGTTGCCCGGTGTGTTGTCAGTGCGCGCCGAAGGCAATGTGCCCTCTAAGCAGCAGTACAGCGCCCTGAGCAAAAACGAACTGAGCCAACGCATCAAGGACCGTGATCAGCAAAAACCTCTGCTCACCTCCAACGAGCAAAGCAGCATGTCGTTACCGGGCGCACAGGACAAGCTTGGCCTGCGCTATGACGCCAAGCGTGACCGTCTTTATGACAGTGTCGGCAGCACGCCCACCACGCATATCGCCAAGCCTGACACGCGGCTGGTGAAATTCCAGCCCAGCGCTGTCAACGAATACCTGTGCATGCGCTTGGCGGCCGCCATCAAGCTGCCGGTGCCACCAGTCCACTTGATTCAGGTGCCCGAGACGGTTTACATCGTCCAGCGTTATGACCGCATCTTGTTGGGCGACAGCGTCAAGTGTTTGCATCAGATGGATGGCTGTCAGTTGCTGGGCTTGGGGCATGACTGGAAATACGAGCGTCAAGGGCTGGTCAGCCTCAAGCGCATTGTTGAAGCACTGCGTGGGTTGCAGTTACCGGCCAAGGACTTGCTGAGTTTTCAGCGCTGGGTCATGTTCAATTACCTCATCGGCAACAGCGATGCCCACGCCAAAAACATCTCCGTACTGATAGATGAGACAGGCTATGCGCTGGCCCCTTTTTATGACTTGCTGTGCGTGCGGGTGTACGGCGACGACCGCCTCGCGTTGTACGTCGGCGACGAAGACCAATATGCGAGCATTGGCGCCCACT
>CAMDXR010000044.1 GCA_945877725.1 Limnohabitans sp. Rim8 | reverse complement strand
GACCATCAGTTCCCCTTTTGCAGCGGTATCAGCCAAGCTCTGGGGTCTTGATGACCGACTGGGTAATTTTGGCGATATTTATCAAAACTTTGGCAATTACAACCATGACCAAGGCTATTTCATGCTGATGGTCCAGAAGTCCGACCGTTATTGGTACTACCCCGATACAGGAGCGTCCACCAACCCTTGGTGGTGGTTCGTGGGTAACAACTTGGAAACCGCGACCAAAGTCACTCAAAACATCAAAGCCACTCTTCAGTCTGGTCGATACAAAGTGCGCCCATGGGTGGGCAAAGTGGGGGACCAATATCTGAATATGTCTCGTAGTGCGACGATGGTGGATGTGTACAGCTTGAAGGTGCTGGGTTCTGAATCAGCCGCCTACCCTGCGGCGGGCACAGACAACACCCACTGGAAATTTGTAGAAACCATTAACTTCTCTCAGCCAGCGTCTACTTTCTCGCACGGGGCAACTTTTCCGCAGCTTGGCTTTGATGTGAATGACACAAATCCCATCCACTTTAGCGATGTCTCCTACCAAATTAATTACGCCCTGTCTGCGCAGTTGGAACACAAAACACTGATGAGCAGATTCAACCGGCACCTGCCATCTGGCAGAAACGTGACCGCTTTACAAGCAGAGAGCGCACAAACGCCCGACTCGGCTGGCACTGTTAAACGCATTTTCCAAAATCTCGCCGCCAGCAGCCACAGCACGCAAGTGGCCAATATTTTGGGTAAGACCGCGACCTATCCAGCACTCAGAACCAAATACATTGGCGTCTCGCCCAACCTGAGAAGTTACCAAACTGCGACCACTGAAGACTTCAGAAGCTTCAACGCGTCAGCAGGTCCGGGCAATTGGTATCCGGCAACCAGCACGGATGGCTCGGCCCTGACACCGCCAGACATCATGAATGTCAGCAATTCAAACGGCGGGTCAACTGCGACCATCGTTCGCCAATACGATCGAATGCTGGAGCGCAATAATATTTTGGGTTGCACGGCTCAAAACGGTTCCGTTTCTTCAGGCAACTGGACAACTAGTGGTAATTCCTACAACGCCATCACGGTGGATCAACCCAATGGCAATTGGGCCAATGATTCAGGCACCAAAGTGAATGACCACGGTGTGCGCCAAAAACCGGATTTGGTTTCTTTTGGTCATGACGGGGCTTCCTCGAGTTTCTCAACACCCACGGCTTGCACCATTGCCGCCATGATGATCGAACGCGTTAAAGCCGATCCGGACATGACCAACGGCAATAAACCCGAGGTTTTAAAAGCCATCATGATGGCTGGCGCCAACCGAGTGACCAACTTCAGACGGGGCAGCTGGGAGCGTTCATCAGATACCAATCCTTTGAGTGACAAATACGGTGCAGGCTATGCCAGTGCAAACGGGGCTTACATGGTTCTAGATGCCGGGCGTCAACCCTTTGGCAGCAACACCAAAGGTTCAGGCTGGGATTTTGGCAAGGATCTGGTACCAGGCGCCACCCGGACTTACATGATTGGTGTGGACAAAAGAACCCAATTGACTGCCGTCGCCAGTTGGATGCGCCGCATCAGTGATGACAGCAATACCAGTGACATGCCGAATCTGGATATTTATTTAAAAAATGCCAGTGGTTATGTCGTTGGCAAGAGTATCAGCAGCACCAATAACGTTGAACTGATTGATGTGCAATTGCTGCCCGGCAAATACACCATAGAAGTTAAGCGAAGTGCGTCGGATACATCGGGCCCGGTTAACTTTGGCTTGGCGTGGTCGGGCCGCACTTTCGCACCCACGCCCATTATTACTGGCGTGGCCAGTGCCAGTAATTACACGGTTTCGTGGGTATCGCCAGATGGAGATCAAAACAACTTTACCTATTGGTTTGCAGCGGCCAATGACGCCGGGATCCAAGACGTCGTCACAGCCTATGCAACCGACGCAACCAGCCAGAGTTTCCCTTTGTCGTATGCCAATAAATATTTTCAAGTCATCGCCCTCCCGTTTGAAGGCAATTACGGAACCCAATATCCAGGCATCAGGGGCTTCAAACAATAGTCATTAAAATTAATTAATGTATAAATTATTAACCTGCGGGGATTAATTTCCCTGCAGGTTTTTTTTCGTTGGCGATTTTACAAAGCTCAAATGATTCCCTGCACCAAAATCACCGACCCGTGAATTGTTGCCCTTTAGCAGACGAAATTTTGTAATCTTGGGCGGGCAGCCCGCGTGACAGTCAGAGGCGTGCAGATGAAAGCCGCCTGCATTAAAGTGCGTTCATGATGCATTTTTATGAACCGCGCCACGGTCATGGCCTGAAACACGATCCATTCAACGCCATCGTGGGACCTCGCCCTATTGGCTGGGTCTCTAGCCGCAGTGCCAGCGGGGTACTCAACTTGGCCCCTTACAGTTTTTTCAGCGCCTTTAACTACGTACCGCCCGTGATCGGTTTTTCCAGCATCGGGCGCAAAGATTCACTCAACAACATTGAGGCCACGGGTGATTTTGTCTGGAACTTGGTCACGCGTGAGTTGGCCGAGGTGATGAACCAGACCTGTGAGGCGGTGCCGCCCGAGGTAAGCGAGTTTGATTTGGCGGGCCTGACGCCCGAGCCTTCGCGCATGGTAGGTGTGCCGCGGGTGGCACAAAGCCCAGTGAGTTTTGAATGCCGGTGCACCCAGATTTTGCAATTACAAGACTTGGAAGGCCAAAAGCTTGAGACTTGGATGATTTTTGGCCAAGTGGTGGGCATCCACATAGACCCGCGTTTGTTGCCTGGTGGGGTGTATGACACGGCCCGTGCAGGGCATATTTTGCGGGGCGGTGGTCCGGCTGACTACTTCAGCATCGGCCCGGAGCAGTTGTTCAAGATGTACCGACCGGCGAGCGGCGCACGGGATTTGCCCAAGTAATGACCGGCCATCAAGCGCCCTTTCGGGGGCGGGGAGGTGGCAAGCTTGAGGACCGCTTAAGCGTTTTGCGCCTTTTCCCCATCGTGCATGAGCTGCGCAATGTTGGCTGGCCCCAGCAGTTGCAGCGGACTTTGGTGCGCGAGGTCAATGGCGGCTTGGCTGAAGGTGCCCAGACTGATGCAGCTGCATGAGAAGGCTTCTTGGGCTTCGCGGGCAGCCAGCAATTCGCGCAGGGTTTCGGCCCCCACAGTGGCCGCTTTCCAGCGTTTGGCACTGACCAGGGTGATGCGGCCATTTTTTTCGATCTGAAAATCCGCCGGTCCGTTGTTCAGGCGGGTCACCTGAAAGCCTTGTTGTTGCAAAGCGGATTCCACCAAAATCGAAAAATCGCGCCAGCCCATGCTGCGGGCTTGTTCGGTCAGTTGCTCAATGCGAGCGGGCGAAATGGCGTTTCTTTGTCGCCATGCGGCCATGAGGCCAATCACCAAAAACGGGAACGCACCCAGCATACCTGCGGTTTTGTAGGCATCGGGCAGCAAGGCTCCCGCCACCAGAGCCACAGCGGCCATCACCAAAAAGCTCACCCACCAGGGGGAGCGCAACAAAGCCGCAAAGAGCGACTTTTCAGACATTTTGAATTTCATGCGCAGTCAGGAATAAGGGGTACCCGGTCGATTTTGACCCGGTTAAAAAGTCGCTTTCGTCAACGCCCAAGAGTGTAGTGGCTGGAACAACCCGTCCGCACCGTGGGGAGATGACGGCCGGTGATGTTGGCGTATTTTTGCCGTGCTTGCCCGCCTTAAAACAATTAGTGGCTATGCTTCGCAAAGAAACCAGCCATCTTTTGCAATGCGCAACACAACCCCCTTGATTTCAATTACCACCGCGTCTCAGAGCGAAACCTTACCCCGCCCTGCTCTGCCGCCACTTTCAGAGGCCGAAATCTCCGACGTTGTGGCCATGGCTTGGCAAGACGATACGCCCTTTGAGGCCATTGCCTTGCAGTTTGGCCTGACCGAGGCCGAGGTGATCGGGTTGATGCGAGCCACCTTGAAAGCCCGTTCGTTCCGGGTCTGGCGCATGCGGGTGCGGGCACGCCCGGCCAAACACCAAGCCCGGCAACTCAACGCACAGCGCGCGCAAAACCAGGGCGCGTCGAGTGCGGCATCTGAGCGGGCTCTGGGCGATGCGGCTTCAGAGGATTTCCCCTTACCGCCGTCGCCTCTTTCGCGAGAATCTTTGCGCTGACATCCTGCGCCAGCGCAGGCTCGTTCTCAAAGGCAGATGGTTTTGGCAAGATGCTTTGCAGCACCGACAACACGTTTTGCAGGCGCGGATCGCCAGGGTCGGCATCGTCGGTGGTGTCGTTGATGCAAAAGAACTCGAGTTGGCCAAATTCGACCTGCAGGGCTTGCAGTTGCGCTTGCTGGTTGCTGGCACCCGTGGAGACATAGCGGTGCCGATAGGGCCGGATGCTGGCCACCCCGTGCGCCAACGCCCAGCGCAGCACAAAGTCTGAAACGATGGTGGGCTTGTCCCAACTGCGAAACACCGTGGACCTGACCGTGGCAAACAATTCGGGGGCCGCGTCCTCAAGCTCCAGCAAGATGGACTTGAGCATGGGCCGAGGCGAGTGCGCAAAAGTGCGGAAAGTGCTTTGGTACAAGGGGTCCGGCGCACGCGCCGCTAATGTCCCGGCCCCCGCCGGGGCCGGTAGCTGCGGTTCTGATTTTTCTGCTTGCGGGGCTTGTGAATTGAGCCATTGAATGGACAGGCGGCAAGCGTTTTCGAGCGAGGTGGCGTCCATGCGCATGGCTTCGTCGCTGACCTCTGGGTCGTCGGACCACGCCACATGAAAGCCCTTCGGATGAAACCAGTCGGCCAGTTGCACCGGCGCGCCAAAGAAGACGTCGTCGTTGCAATAAAAAAAGCGCTCAGACAAACCGGGAATGTGGTGAATCCAAGACTCGATGTTGCCCGAGTCAAAGGTGGGCAAAGAAGCCTCGGGCATGAGATCGCGGTGGTCCACCAGGGTCAATCGGTCCGAGGGGCGCAGCCAGTCGGGGGCCTGTGCATCGGTGACGATGTAGACGTGCCCGTGGTCCGGAAAAAAAGTTTCCAGTGCGCGCAGGCTGTAGCGCAGTTCGTGGTTGTCACGAAAGCGGCCCTCTACATTGCTGTAGCGGGCCATGGCGGCACTGGTGTCCCGGGGCAGTTGGTGGAGGGCAGCCTGGCGTTTGGCACGCCAGGTCGAATCGTTCCCATCGACCCACAAATAAACGATATCAATGGGTGAATCGTGGTGCATTGAGGTGTTCAATTTTTGCAGTCGCCGAGTCTAGCAGTGCCTGCCTATGCAAAGCTTGCAATACCCGCCCGGACGTGAGGGACACTGAATGTGGGGCCCTACAGGCCATCGCTCACCGTGAGCAGTTTGGCCCAGTCGGTGGTGTAGGCGGGGGTTTTGCGTTCTTGCTTCATGTGCCAGATTTGCGGCGCTTGCCCGGCACCTGCGCTGGCCAGTTTCAGGCTGCCCCGGCCATAGCGCTGGTTAATTTGGTCCAGCGCCAGCATGAGGCGGGTGCGGTTGGCAGGTTGCGCATCGCCCGCATGGCGCGACAAATCCAACACAGCTTGCTGGCGCGTGGCCGGTTGCAGGCCCATCAGCATGACCCCGGCTTTGGCATACCGGTAGCCGGGTTGGTAAATGCTTTGCAACAGCGCGTTGGCCGCCTGCGTGATGTGGGCACTGTCGCTGGTGGGCACCGGCAGCGGCAGGCAGGCGCTGCGGCTGTATTGCGGATCGTTGGGCCGGAAGGGGCTGGTGCGGATAAACACCAGCACTTGGGCAGCATGGCTGGCTTGTTTGCGCAGTTTTTCGGCGGCACGGCAAGCGAATTCGGTCACGGCTTGCTGCAAATGAGGCCATTCGGTCACGGGGTGGCCAAAGCTTCGGGTGCAGGCAATTTGTTGCTTGGGGGCGGGCTCGTCTTCGAACACAAAACACGGGGTGCCCTGTAATTCGCGCACGGTTTTTTCGAGCACCACCGAGCTGAGGGCTCGGGCGGCTGCAGGGTTCATGCAGGCCAGATCGTGTGCGCTGCAAATGCCTTGGGCACGCAGCCGGGCAGCAATGCGGGGACCCACGCCCCACACTTCGCCCACTTCGGTGGCTTGCAACAAGGCCGCCCACTCGGGCCCACTGACAGCCCCCAGATGACAGATTTGCGCGTGCTGCTCCGGGTAACTGCCCGGTTTGCGCTCGGCGTTTTTGGCAATGTGGTTGGCCAGCTTGGCCAGTGTTTTGGTGGGGCCGATGCCGATGCAGGTCGGGATGCCGATCCATTGCAAAATGCGCCGCCGTATCTGGTGGCTGCGGCGCACCAGATCACCCGGAATTTGGGACAGGTCCAGAAAACTTTCGTCGATGCTGTAGACCTCTTGCTGGTGGCCCAAGCCTGCGGCCAGGCTCATCATGCGGTCGCTCATGTCGCCGTAAAGGGCAAAGTTGGCCGACAGGGCGACCAGTCCAGCCTCTTGTTCGAGGTGTCTGATTTTGAAATACGGTGCCCCCATGGCGATGCCCAGCGCCTTGGCTTCGTTGCTGCGGGCAATGGCGCAGCCGTCGTTGTTGGACAAAACGACCACCGGGCGGTGGTTCAGCCTAGGCTGAAACACGCGTTCGCACGAGACATAAAAGTTGTTGCCATCGACCAAAGCATACTGAGGACGAGGGCTGAAATGCGTGGTCATATTGCCGCCGATAGCTGTATAAATGAACAGTATAAAGGGATCTTTGAACATGCAAATAGCGGCGCATGCCCTGCGCGCCAAAGCCATTTTGGTGAGCAGCGACAAGGCTTTTCAAAAAATAGCCGCCATGAGCATTCAAGACTGGACGCTGCAGGTCAGCGCTTTATAAAACCAAGATTTCCACGCTTTGCGTGAGCACCGGGCGGCACAGGATTTTGTAGCCGTCGGCATCGAAGCCTGCGGCCACCGTGGTCAGTTGCCGAGCCTGCTCGGCGGTGGTGGCACTGCCCAGGTAACACCAGTGGTTGACCACATGGATTTGGGTCAGCTCGGCATCCCGCTCAACCAAGCCCACTGCACCGCCATAGGGCCAGCACTCGACGCGCAGCGCCAGCAAACTGCTGAACAAGCGTTGCTGGTGAGCTTGCGGGGTTTCGTCGCCCCGGCAAACCCCCGCACATTGCCGAATGGCGGCACGAAAACAGGCTTTGCCGGGGGGCAGTTTTTCCAGCCCCAGCGGGCCATAGCAGAGCTTGTGCTGGTCAGCCAAGCTGCGCAAACTGTCCAGCGCGGCGTGTCGGCTGGCAAACAGCCCGTACAAGTCGGCCTGGGTTGCAAAGTCGATGTCTTTCGAATAAACCACTTCGGGCACACCGCCACTCAGGCGTAAGCTGCACAGTTGTTTATTGCGGCGCAGCTTTTGGTTGAACAGTGGGTGTTGCGCCTTGATCATTTGGGCTTCCAGCAGCAAGGCCCCAATTTCACCCGCCGTACGGATGTGGCTGATGCGCTGGGTTTGGCGCAGCATGCGGGCTTCGTCCGGCGTGCGCAGGTGCGACAGCAAGCGGGCCCGGATGTTGATGCTTTTGCCTATATACAAGGGCAAGTCGCCCTCTTGCCCATGAAAGATGTAGACCCCGGGGCCTGTGGGGGCGTCTTCGATGGCGGTGCGCAGGTGCTGCGGGTATTCATAAACGCGGCTTTCTTCAAAGTCTTCGCGGCGGCGGCGTGAGGCGGGTTCGGGTGGCATATCGGGTTCGGGGTTCAGGTCTGGTGTTGGTGAATGGTCGCCACGACCACCCCCCAGATTTCAACACTTTGGCCGTCTTTGGGCACGATGTCGGGGTAATCGGGGTGGGCGGCTTGCAACCGCATGCGCTCACCTTGCAAGCGCAGGGTTTTGCAGGTGAAGTCGCCGTCGACCACTGCCAGCACGATCTGGCCGTCGGCGGGCGCAATGGCTCGGTCCACCAGCACCACCGAGCCGTCCAGAATGCCCACGTCGCGCATGCTTTCACCGCGCACCCTGATATAGAAGGTGGCCTGGGGGTGTTTCACCAGTTGCTGCATCAGGTCGATTCGCTCCACCTGATGGTCTTCAGCGGGCGAGGGAAAACCCGCTGCGATACTGGCCGGCAAGGCCTGTAGCCACCAGGGGCCTGGGGGCAGCGGTTGAGGAATGTGAAGGGCTTGCATGCTTAAAATACTGTTTATATTTACAGTATACTGGCCTTGTCATGCTTCCTGCAGTTGCCTGACAGTTTTGTTATTTTGCGCCCCTCGCCTTGCGGTCAGGGGCGCTTTTTTTGGGCGACACCCCCCGCTGCCGCAACCCGCTAAAGTGCGGGGCATGAACGCCCAACACGCTCCAACCCCCTCAGTAAATCCCTCTTCGGGTCCTTCGGCTGCCACTCTGGCCGCCACCGCCCTGATTGACAGTGACCACCCCGCAGTGCAGGCTTTTGCGCGCGAACACGCTCAGGGCCACGATGACCGGGAACGTGCGGTATCGCTGTATCTGGCGGTGCGCGACCGGTTCCGCTACGACCCCTACCGCATCGACTTGTCGCCCGAGGGCATGCGGGCCAGCTCGGTATTGGCCACGGGCACGGGTTGGTGCGTACCCAAGGCGGCACTGATGGCGGCCGTGTGCCGTGCCGCCGGCTTGCATGCTCGGCTGGGTTATGCCGATGTGCGCAACCACCTGAGCACCGAACGCTTGCGCCAGACCATGCAGACCGATGTGTTCATCTGGCATGGGTATGCGGATATCTGGCTCAATGGCCAATGGGTCAAGGCCACCCCGGCTTTCAACATTGAACTGTGTGACAAGTTCGGGCTGCTGCCGCTGGAGTTTGATGGCACCAGCGACTCGATTTATCACCCGTTCGACAAAGCTGGCAACCGGCACATGGAGTACGTGAACCAACGCGGCAGCTTTGATGACATGCCGCTGACGCAAATCGTGCACGACTTCAAAACCGTTTACAGCCACTGGATGGCCGGCAATGAACCCCTGCAAAACGCCAGTTTTGAGCACGACGTGGAAAGAGAAACGCGGTGAGCCCACGCCCCTTGGTTTTACTGGACTCGATCGCACTGATCACGCCCTCGCACGTCGGGGCAGTGGTGGTGACGGGTTCGCACGGGGGTTTGTCTGCGGCCCACTTTGTGACCGCACTGCACGACAAGCCCTTTGCCGTGGCCTTTAACGATGCCGGTGGCGGCAAAGACAACGCCGGTCGCGTGGCACTGCACGAGTTGCAAGCTGCGGGGGTGTTGGCTCTGGTGTATTCGCACCTGTCGGCGCGCATCGGCGAGGCGCAAGACGGGTTGGACCATGGCGTGGTGAGCGGCTTGAACGACTTGGCGGTGGCCCATGGCCTGCAAGCCGGTTGGCCCATTTCTGACGCGGTGCGTCATTTGGGGGCCTGAGCGCAAGCACATCGCCAGCAAGGCCCAAAATGCTGGCGATTTTTTAGCGTTTTACAGGCGCTTCAGGCCGCTTGCATCGCCGCCCGCTTGACGCGCCACAACAACCACAGGGCAATGCTGAGGTTGAGCGCGTTCCACAGCACCCCATTGATGAAGGCGGCGTGGTAGGAGCCTGTGAGGTCAAACACTTTGCCCGACATCCAGCCGCCCAGGGCCATGCCCACCAGGGTGGCCATGATGACCGCACCCACTCGCGAGCCCGCTTCTTTGGCCGGAAAATACTCGCGCACGATGATGGCGTAAGCGGGCACGATGCCGCCCTGAAACAGGCCAAACAGGGCCGAGATGATGTACAGCGAGACCATGCCGTCAAAGGGCAAAAACAGCAGCAAGGCCACGCCCTGCAAAACCGAGCCCAGCGCCAGAGTGCGCAAACCCCCAATGCGGTCACAAATGGCACCCGATATCAACCGACTGGCAATGCCGCTGGCCAGCATGAGCGAGAGCATTTCGGCACCGCGAGCCGCGCCATAGCCCAGGTCGGTGCAATAGGCCACGATATGCACTTGTGGCATGGCCATCGCCACACAACAGGCCACCCCAGCCACACACAAGAAGAACTGCGCCTGCCCCAGGCTGAGGCCAAAGGGACGCTCCGACTGCAGAGCCTTGGCGCTGCCCGCCACCGGGGTTTGCAACAAGGGCGGGCGCTGGCGCATGAGCAAACTCAACAGCGCCATGCCCACACCACAAAAAAGCCCCAGCGCCACATAGGTACTGCGCCAGCCCACGGTTTCTACGCCGTACTGCGCCAAGGGGGGCCAAAGAGCACCGGCCACATAGTTGCCGCTGGCACACACGGCCACGGCAATACCGCGTCTTTTTTGCCACCACAAAGAGGTATCGGCCACCAGCGGCGCAAAAGTGGTGGAACTGCCCAGCAGCCCCAGAAACAAGCCATGCGCCAACGCAAACCACCAGACGTTGCTGGACAGACTGGCCGCAACAAACCCGATTCCCGTGCCAAATCCACCCAGTAGCAAAGGCATGTGGACGCCCGAGCGGTCGGCCCAACGGCCCATGAACAACCCACCCAAACCAAAGCCCAACATCATCAGGGTGTAAGGCAAGGAGGCATCGGCCCGGCTGACCCCGAACTCGGCCTGCACGGCGGGCAACACCACGGCCACCACATACATGCTGCTGCTCCCCAACGTCATCAAGACCAGCGTGACCAGCAAGCGCCGGGCTGCATAGGCAGAGTCAATCAGGTGCTCGGGTGCGGCAGTGGATGCATTCATGCGCGCAGATTATCAGACTGGCGCAATGCAAGTGGGCAAATGCGGGACAAGATGGAATGGTTTCGTCAACCGAAAATATTAGCTATGATTTTATTGATTCAAATCACCAAAATCATCATGATCAAACTCTTTATAGGTTTTTCGGCCGCCATATTGTTAACTTCTTTTCAGGTTCAAGCCCAAGAGCCGAGTTGCTCTGCGGCGGCGACCGAAAAGAAATTGGCCGGGGCCGCCAAGACCGCATTTTTGAAAAAATGCGAAAAAGACGCCACGGCCAAGTGCGAAGCCGCTGCAGCGGAACGCAAATTGGTGGGTGCCGCCAAAAACAGCAACGTCAATAAATGCGTTAAAGACGCTGTGGGCGACGCTTCCTAATCTGCAGGCAATTAAGGATGAGGCCCTTACGGGCCATCGATGGGGCCACGCCACAGGGCTGATCTATGCCCCTGAGCTTTTTCAGCGTTTTCAGCCAGGACGCACCATCTTGCAGGTGCTGGGCATACGCGCTTGATCGGCCTTGATCTGGCGTATGACCTTGAAACCATAACCCGAACCCTCGACATCAAAGGGCACTCCCGGCGAGCCTTGCCGTGCCATCACCCCCACCACCAAGGGTTGCTGAAACTGGTGGTCTTCAGCGCGCATGCTGCCGGTTTGTCCGGCCATGCTGACCCGGGTTTTTTCCAGCTGCAAAGCCACAGCAACGGGATCGGTGTTACCCGCTTTTTCGATGGCCTGGGCCAATGCCTCTACCATGAGTTGCATGCGCACATGAACGTAGTCTTCAGCCGCCTTGGGAAAGCGCTGCCGAAACGATTGATAGAAAGCCTCACTTGCCTTACCGGGCACGTTGGGCAACCAGTCGGCCACTGCAATCACGCGGTCCACACCCGCATCGCCAATGGCCGCAGGTGCGCCCAAGGCGTTGCCGTAAAAGGTGTAAAACTTGCCCTCGTAACCCACCTCGCGTGCGGCTTTGATGAGCAGGGTCAGGTCATTGCCCCAGTTTCCGGTAATCACTGCTTGCGCCCCACTGGCTTTGATCTTGCTGGCGTAGGGCAAAAAGTCTTTCACCCTGCCGATGGGGTGCAGTTCTTCGCCAACAATCTGAATGTCGGGGCGTAAAACACCCAACTGTTGTCGCGCTTCACGCAATACGGCCTGGCCAAAGCTGTAATCCTGTCCGATCAAATAGGTGGATTTGGTACTTTTATCGGCTTGCAACACCTGCATGATCGCCGTCATGCGCATGTCGGCATGGGCATCAAAACGAAAATGCCAGAAACTGCATTTTTCGTTGGTCAGTGCGGGGTCCACGGCCGAATAGTTCAAAAAGAGCACGCGCTTGGCTGGTTCACGTTCGTTGTGCTTGTTGATGGCGTCAATCAAGGCCGCAGCGTTGGCCGATGAGTTGCCCTGCAAAACCACTTGGGCACCATCGTCAATGGCCGATTTAAGCGCTGACAAAGCTTCTTCGCTTTGGCCCTTGCTGTCGTAACGCTCCAGCACCATGTTTCGCATGCCCTGTGCAGTTTTGACCCCGCCCCGGGCATTGACCCGTTCCACCGCCCAAGCAATGTTACGCACCACGGCTTCGCCAGTGTTGCCGAATGGCCCGCTCAAGCCTTCAATGAGGGCCAGCTTGATAGGGGATGCGGTGAAGGTTGGAGCTGAGGCTGGCACCTTCGTTTGCGTTTGCGGTTGCACTTGTGCTGGCGGTAGTCCCTGCGCATGCGCCACGCCAAAACTAAAAATCGAGATCACCAACAAAGCAGAACGACGCGTAAAGTTAGAAAGCTTTGAATAAAAAATCATAGTGACAATAATTTCTGCAACAGGCTGAAAAAGCGACAAAGGGTCGCAGTGTAACGGTTACTTTAAAGAGAAAATTTTTCCTTCGAGTCCTAAAAATAATTCAACGCATGGACTAAGCCCCCTAAAAACACCAGGGATTTCCACCTTTCAAGACTGATGATTTACCCCGTGGGAGGCTTGAAATTGCCCTGTGGGAGGCTGCCCCTGCGGCCGAATGCTTGAGTTGGCTTTTGCGCCTGAACGAGGCACTTTGTCTCAACCCACATGCGCGAGCGGGGGCTCGCTCCTACGAAGAAATCTAGCACTCGCATTCGCGAGCAGGCTCACGCCAAGGTCGGAAGCTCTTATCCGGTAGGGCCGGTGGTTCACTCAGGCCAATTCGTGCAACGGCCAGCGCGGTTTGACGTCAAAGCTGTAACGTGTCTCGGCTTGCGAGGCACCGACTTGCAAGCGCATGGCGGCAGCCATGGCGATCATGGCGCCGTTGTCGGTGCACAAATGCATCTCAGGGTAATGCACGCGCACTTGGACTTTGGCGCAGGCTGCGTTCAACTGGGCACGCAATTCGCGATTGGCACCCACACCTCCAGCCACCACCAAGCGTTTCATGCCGCTGGCTTTAAGGGCCGCCATGGATTTTTTGACCAGCACCTCCACAATGGCCGCTTGAGTCGAGGCCGCCAGATCGGCGCGTTCGGGGGCTCCTTCGGTGTGCGCCGCAGGGCCGATTTTTTGGCTTTGTGTCAGTACCGCCGTTTTAAGTCCAGCGAATGAGAAATCAAAATCTCCGCTGTGCAACAAAGGACGGGGCAGCTTGTAGGCCGCCGGGTTGCCCTGTTCGGCCAATCTGGCAAGGCCAGGCCCGCCCGGATACGGCAGACCCATGAGTTTGGCGGATTTGTCAAACGCTTCGCCAGCGGCATCGTCAATGCTCTCACCCAAC
>CAMDXR010000043.1 GCA_945877725.1 Limnohabitans sp. Rim8 | reverse complement strand
GTTTTCAGCCGCACTTTGCGCCCCGGTCACGATGTGGACCTTGGCTTCTAAGCGCATGCCACTCATGCCGATGGGCTCCTTGACCTCTTGGCTGTCAATCACAAACTCTTGAGGCGCGACCAACAACAAGCGTTGGTCGGTCGAAATATTGATGGCTCGGGCGGTTTCCATCACCCGGGCCACATCGGCCTGGGTGACCTCTTTGTCTTTAATGGCCACCATACCGCTGGAGTTGATGCCGCGAATATGGCTCCCTGTGATGCCGACGTTGACGCGGGTGATTTTGCAATCGGCCATCAACTCGGCCTCTTTCAATGCCTGTTGAATGCTCTGCACCGTCGCATCAATGTTGACCACCACGCCCCGTTTCAGGCCATTGCCGGGCGCAATGCCCAGGCCCGCGATCTTGAGCCCGCCATCGGGCATGACCTCTGCCACCACAGCCATGACTTTGGAGGTGCCAATGTCCAATCCAACCACCAGGTCTTTGTACTCTTTTGCCATTTGACTCACCGTTTCCGTTTCATTCCTGTTACTTGATCGCTCAAGGCTTTTTGAGACCACTTGACTCGAGGGTGGTCACACCGCGCAAGCGCAAGGCATAACCGTCTTTGTGACGCAAATCTGCGCCGGCCAATGCTGTTGGGGTTCGTTCGTATCGAGCTGTGATCTGAGAAAGCGTTTTAAAAAAAACCTTCAACCGAGCCCCCACTTCCAATTCGTCTCCTCGCCCAAGCTCTAACAAGGCACCACTTTCTGTCAACAAACGCCAACTGCCTCGCGGTGTCAATTCAAGCAGGTCAATCCCCATGTCCATGGTCTCGAAAATTGGCACCAAAAACCGGTACATCCGTACCACCGTGACCGACTGCTCATCCGGTCCTTTTAATCTGGGCAACTTGTCGATATCGACATCTTCAACGTTGGCTTCGAAAACCTGTGATTGCCTGTTCACCAACTTGTTGGCACCTTCGTCGCCCCAAAGTGCGATGGGTTCGTGTTCAAGCAGCACTGTTTTCAATCGATTGGGGAAATCGCGATGCACCACAGCGGCCCGAACCCAAGGCACGGACTCAAATGCTTGTCTAGTACGGTTCAGATCAATGGTGAAGAAATTTCCGTTCAACTGGGGCATGACATTGGCACGCAATGTGATCGCATTGTTGCGGGTCACTTCGCCTTGCACCGTGATCCCTTGAAGCGTGAATACGGGATGACGCAACAACCACCAAGCCCCTGCCGCCAACAACAGCAGCACGAACACCACCGACAGCAAAGTTGCCGTGATGTTCATGAGCCGTATGTCCATCGGCAAAGGCATGGTTTTATTCACCCCAAAACCTCCTGCACATAGTCCAGCGATGCAGCGGCCAACAACTGGCAGCACAAGTCTTCGTAACTCACCCCTGCGGCTTTGGCAGACATAGGCACCAAGGAGTGACCCGTCATGCCGGGCGAGGTGTTGATTTCCAACAAATAAGGCTGACGGGTTTGCGCATCAATCATGACGTCAATCCGGCCCCAACCTCGGCAGCCCAGGACTTGATAGGCTTTGACAACCAAGGCCTCAATGGCCTTTTCTTCGGCCAAGGGTAAACCGCTGGGGACCAAGTACTGCGTGTCGTCTGTGAAGTACTTGTTCTGGTAATCGTAATTGCCCTCTGGTGCCACGATCCGGATCACGGGCAAGGCATGGGCTTTTTCGCCCTCACCCAGAACAGGGCAAGTGACCTCATCGCCCACAATGCACTGCTCACAAAGAATATCGGCATCACAAGCAGCTGCCGCAGTTAATGCTGCGGGTAAATCTTCGATCCGCAGCACTTTGGTAACGCCAATCGAAGAACCTTCGCGTGCGGGTTTGACAATCATCGGCAAGCCCAAGGTTCGAACCAAGTCAGGCATCGCCACTTGCTGCAAAGCGTCGCGTTGAACCAAAACATAAGCGGGTGTTGGCAAGCCTTCAGCCAACCAAACCCTTTTGGTCATGGTTTTGTCCATGGCGATGCTGGAGGCCATCACCCCTGAGCCCGTATAGGGAATGCCCTGTAACTCCAAAGCACCTTGCACCGTGCCATCTTCACCATAACGGCCATGCAAGGCGATGAAGCACGTTGTGAAACCCTCACGTTTCAATTCGTTCAGATCTTTTTCTGCAGGGTCGAATGCGTGGGCGTTCACCCCAGAAGCCAGCAAAGCTTTCAATACGCCTTGCCCCGACATGAGCGAGATTTCACGCTCGGCTGAGCGTCCCCCCATCAAGACCGCCACTTTGCCGAATGGGCTGCTTGAATGGCTCATGCAGCACCTCCCAGCGTCAGCACTTTGGCCGGGACCCCACCGATCGTTCCGGCCCCCATGCAAATCACGACATCGCCATCGCGTGCGTTGGTCATCACGGCTTGGGGCATATCGTTCACATCGTCGACAAAAACTGGTTCCAGTTTTCCGGCAACGCGCAGAGCGCGTGCCAACGAGCGACCATCGGCTGCCACGATGGGGGCTTCCCCTGCGGCATAGACTTCCGACAGCAACAGCACATCTGCGCCCTGACCAATGACCTTGATAAAGTCTTCAAAGCAATCTCGCGTGCGGCTGTAACGGTGCGGTTGAAAGGCCAATACCAATCGACGTCCGGCAAAAGCACCCCGTGCAGCGGCCAGCGTCGCGGCCATCTCTACAGGGTGGTGCCCGTAATCGTCGATCAAAGTAAACTGCCCCGCACCATCGCTGGTTTTGACTTGTCCATACCGCTGGAATCGACGCCCCACACCTTTGAAACCAGCCAAGGCCCGCTGAACTGCGGCATCGTCCACGCCCAACTCAACGGCCACGGCGACTGCCGCCAACGCATTCAGCACGTTGTGGTTGCCCGGCAAATTGAGGACCAAAGGCAAATCCGGCAAGGTCACCCCATTGCGCCGTTGCACCGTGAAATGCATCTGACCATTTTCAGCACGCACCTCCACGGCCCGCACTTGTGCCCCTTCGTTCAAGCCATAAGTGGTCACAGGTCTGGCGATCTCTTGGACGACGGACTGAACCCCCGGATCGTCTGCACAAACAATGGCGGTGCCATAAAAAGGCATGCGGTGTAAAAACTCGACAAACGCTGATTTCAGTCGCGCCAAATCATGCCCGTAGGTTTCCATGTGGTCGGCATCAATATTGGTCACTACGGCCATGACGGGCAATAAATTCAAGAATGAGGCATCGGACTCATCCGCTTCCACCACGATGTAATCCCCCGTACCGAGCTTGGCATTGGCCCCCGCGCTGTTCAAACGGCCGCCAATCACAAAGGTTGGATCGAGGCCGGCCTCGGCCAAAACGCTGGCCACCAAGCTGGTGGTGGTGGTCTTGCCATGCGTTCCTGCAATGGCAATGCCTTGTTTCATGCGCATGAGCTCGGCCAACATCACCGCTCTGGGCACGATGGGGATATGACGCTCACGGGCAGCTAACACCTCAGGGTTGTCGGCTTTTACCGCAGTGGAAGTCACCACCGCATCTGCATCCCTGACGTTTTTTGCGTGGTGCCCGATGTGGGTCGCTATGCCCAAATTCGAAAGTCGCCGCAAAGTGGACGAGTCCGACAAGTCAGAGCCGGATATTTCATAACCCAAATTGAGCAATACCTCGGCAATGCCGCTCATGCCCGAACCGCCAATGCCAATGAAATGAATTTTTCTGATGGCGTGTTTCATGCTGCCAGTTCCTCGCAAGCCAACACGACTTCTCGGGTTGCATTTGTTTTTCTTTGTTCATGGGCTTTTTCGGCCACACTCAGCAACTGCTCACGGCTGAGTGTCCTGAGTCGGTCCGCCAGGTTCTGCGCGGTCAAGTCGGCCTGTTGCACCAACCACCCGCCCCCTGATGCCACCAGAAACTGTGCGTTGGTGGTTTGGTGGTCATCCACCGCGAACGGAAAAGGCACCAATACCGCTGCCGCTCCCACGGCAGCCAACTCGGTCACCGTGCTCGCACCCGCCCGACAAATCACCAAATCGGCCTGTGCAAACGCCGTGGCCATGTCGTCAATAAAAGGCGTCAGTTCGGCCTGCACTCCCACGGCTTGGTAATTGCTGCGCAACTGATCGATTTGTTTTGCCCCGCTTTGATGCGTCACCACAGGGCGCATGTCTGCCGGGATCAAGGCCAAGGCTTGGGGCACGATGTCATTCAAGGCCTTGGCCCCCAAGCTGCCTCCCACCACCAAAACCCGCAGTGGACCCATGCGGCCCGCAAAACGCGCCGCCGGAGCGGCTTGCTCAATGAATGACATCCGCAACGGGTTACCCACCCATTGCCCCTTTTTGAAGACACCAGGAAAAGCCATGAAAACACGATCTGCCAACTGAGCCAACACTTTGTTGGTGAGCCCAGCGATCGAGTTTTGTTCGTGCAGCACCAAGGGCTTACCGCACAAGGTGCCCATCATGCCGCCCGGAAAGGAAATGTAGCCACCCAAACCCAGCACCACGTCGGGTTTGACACGGCGCATGACCTGAAGGCTTTGCCAAAATGCCCGCAGTAATCGCATGGGCAACAAGGCCAAGGTCATGAACCCTTTGCCACGCACGCCACCAAAGGCCACGGCTTCAAAGGCGAAACCGTTTTTAGGCACCAGTTGGCTTTCCATGCTGTCAGGGGCTCCCAGCCAGTGCACGCGCCAGCCTTTTTCACGCAAAGCTTCGGCTACCGCCAAGCCTGGGAAGATGTGACCGCCTGTGCCACCCGCCATGACCAATGCGCATTTGCTGCTCATGAGCGGCCTCCCCGCATCATCTGCTTGTTCTCGGCATCAATGCGCAGCACCACCGCAATGGCAATCAGGTTCATCATGATGGCCGAACCCCCATAGCTCATCAAAGGCAATGTGAGTCCCTTGGTCGGCAAAGCCCCCAGATTCACGCCCATATTGATGAAAGCCTGAAAGCCAATCCAAATACCGACACCCTGGGCGACCAAGCCGGAAAACACCTTGTCCAGCGCAATGGCTTGGCGACCAATCACCATGATGCGGCGACTCAACCACAAGAAAAGAACAATCGCCAAAGTCACACCCACCAGACCGAACTCTTCACCTATCACGGCCAACAAGAAATCTGTATGGGCTTCGGGTAACCAGTGAAGCTTCTCGACACTGCCCCCCAAACCCACACCCCAGACCTCACCCCTGCCGATGGCAATGAGTGAATGCGACAACTGGTAGCCCTTGCCCAAAGCGTGCTCGGCGCTGAAAGGGTCAAGGTAGGCAAAAATCCTTTCCCGTCGCCACGGTGAGGCAGCAATCATCAACATGAATGCGCCCACCAACACCGCAAAAATCAAGAAGAACATGCGGGCATTGACGCCCCCCAGGAACAAAATTCCCATGGCAATGATGGCAATCACCAAGAAAGCCCCCATGTCAGGCTCTGCCAGCAAAAATACACCCGCTATGCCCACCGCTGCACCCATGGGCAAAACGGCACGGAAAAACCGTTCTTTCACTTCCATCTTGCGCACCATGTAATCGGCGGCATAAATGATGGTTGCAAATTTGGCCAATTCAGAAGGCTGAAAATTAATGATGCCAAATGAAATCCAGCGCCTTGCACCGTTGACACCCTTGCCTATGAAGGGCAAGAGCACCAAGGCCAACAGAACCAAGGACACGACAAACAAGGGTCGCGCCAACTTCTCCCAGCTTTCCGTCGGAATTTGAAACGCCAGAATCGCCATGACACAGCCGATCAGCATGGAGATCACATGTCGGATCAAAAAATGCATCTGTGAGTAACGCGAAAATTTGGGGTTATCCGGCATGGCTATGGATGCCGAATACACCATCACCATGCCCCACATGAGCAATGCCACCACCACCCAGACCAAGGCTTGGTCAATGCTTTGCAAGCGTGCAGGGCTACCTGATGACTGACGCGCATAGTCATAGCCTCCCAAATTCACCGGCAAGCCTTGTCCTGCACCGCCCTGAATTTGAGGCACCTGACCTGTAAACAGGCCCATGGCCTTTGACAAGCTGGCCTGCATGCGTTGTGCCATGGTGAGGTTTTCGTTCATACCCCACCCTCCATGACTAAACCTGCAGTTTCGGCCAGTTCAGCCACCGCCCGACAAAATACCTGCGCCCGGTGCTCGTAATGGTCAAACATGTCAAAGCTGGCGCAAGCAGGCGACAACAAAATGGCATCGCCGCTTTTGGCCAATATCGCAGCTTGTGCCACCGCATCGTCCATGTCTGTCGCGTCTTGCAATACAACACCTGTGCCACTCAGCGCTTCGCGAAGCAGGGAGGCATCGCGTCCGATCAGGATCACAGCCCGGGCAAACCGGGCTACGGGCGCAGCCAGCGGGCCAAAGTCTTGGCCTTTTCCTTCGCCCCCCAAAATGATCACCACACGCCTGTCGGCACCCAAACCTTGCAAGGCGGCCACAGAGGCACCCACGTTGGTGCCTTTGCTGTCATCAAAATACTCGACTTCATTGAGGATGGCCACCGACTCGACGCGGTGCGGTTCACCTCGGTATTCGCGCAACCCATACAACATGGGGCCCAAAGCGCAGCCAGCGCTGGCCGCCAAGGCCAAGGCAGCCAAGGCATTGACTGCGTTGTGCCTTCCGCGAATGCGCAAGGCATCGGCAGGGATGAGGCGTTGAATGTGAATTTCTTCGGCTTCGTCCTTGCGGCGGCGGCGTGTCTCATCGGCCTCTAGGGCGCGCACCAACCAAGTCATGCCGTTGGTGACCTCAATTCCGAAATCTCCTGGACGCACAGGCATATCACCCCCAAAGGTGACGCACGCGCGTTCAACCGGCTTTTGCAGTTTGGCTCGCACAGGGGCGGGTCGCATGGCCATGACCTGAGGATCTTCGCGATTCAAAACCATCAAGGCATGCTTGCCAAAAATGCGGGCCTTGGCAGCAGCGTAGGCGGCCATGGAGCCATGCCAGTCCAGGTGGTCTTGGGAGATATTCAACACGGTGGCAGCGGTAGGCTCAAACCCTTCACTGCTGTCCAACTGGAAACTGGACAATTCAAGCACCCACACCTGAGGCAGGGCCTGCGCCATGGGGTGAATAAGCACAGGGGCAACAGGGGCGATCAGCACAGTGGATACGTCCTCCTCATTCACATCGGTATCGGCATCAACATCTGCATCGCCTTCAACAACGCTTTTAGCAAGCTTATCGCCAGTGTCATTGGGGTCGCGTAAGTTCATCCCCTCAGGTGCACCGATTGAGTCTGCCACTTCAACGGCCTGAGTCGCGTCGGGCAATTTGGCTGCTTGCAGCGCTACTTCTGCCTCGGCCTCCAAGATGGCTTGGCGCAGCGTATCCAGCAATGTTGGGCCAATGTTCCCTGCGACTTTCACTGTCTTGCCCGCGCGCGCCACCAGTTGCCCGGTGAGCGATGTCACCGTGGTCTTGCCATTGGTGCCGGTGATCGCCAACACTTGGGGGGCATAAGCGAAACGTTCTTTCAATGCTTGCAAACCGGCGGCAAACAAACTGAGTTCTCCGCCTTGCCACAGACCCATGGCCTGAGCAGCCTGAACGACCGGGGCCACCATTTCAGGGGCCAAACCTGGGCTGCGAAACACCGCTTGGACCGGTGTTCCTTCGACAAGGCCTGCCACCAAGGGGCCCGCTACAAATTTCACTTGGGGCCACTCGGCTTGCAAAGTGGCCAATTGAGGGGGGGCATCACGGGTATCGGCCACGCTCACGACCGCACCGGCATGCGCGCACCAACGGGCCATTGCCAGGCCCGAAGCACCCAAGCCGAGTATCAGAACGTGTTGACCCTGGAGTTGCATGCCTTACCTCAACTTCAAGGTCGACAAACCGACCAAACACAACAGCATGGTGATGATCCAGAAGCGCACCACCACCTGTGTTTCTTTCCAGCCACTCTTTTCAAAATGGTGGTGCAAAGGGGCCATCTTTAAAATCCGTCTGCCCTCACCAAATTTCTTTTTGGTGTATTTGAAGTAGGCCACCTGGGCCATGACCGACAAGGCCTCGACGACAAAGATACCGCCCATGATGGCCAACACAATTTCTTGGCGCACGATGACCGCAATGGTCCCCAGGGCCGCTCCCAAGGCGAGGGCGCCAACATCACCCATAAAGACTTGCGCCGGGTGGGTGTTGAACCATAAAAATGCCAAACCAGCGCCCGCCATTGCAGCGCAAAAAATCATCAACTCGCCTGATCCAGGAATGTAGGGAAAAATCAAATACTTGGAGTAAACCGAGCTTCCAGTCACGTAGGCGAATACACCCAGCGCAGAGCCCACCATCACCACCGGCATGATGGCCAGACCATCTAGACCATCGGTGAGGTTGACCGCATTGCTGGACCCCACAATGACCAGATAGGTCAAGACCACGAAGCCCAAAACACCCAAGGGGTAATTGATTTCCTTGAAAAACGGCACCTGCAAACCCGCCTTGGGAGGCAGGTTGACGTCAAAGCCCGACATCACCCATTTGGCAAACAAATCCAACACGCGAAGATTCGAAACCTCTGAAATGCTGAACACCAAATACAAGGCAGCCAACAAGCCGATCACGGATTGCCAGAAATATTTTTCTCGTGACCGCATGCCTTCAGGGTCTTTATTGACCACCTTGCGCCAGTCATCGACCCAGCCGATAGCACCAAAACCCAAGGTCACTATCAGCACAATCCAGACAAAGCGGTTCGACAAGTCAAACCAAAGCAAGGTGGAGATGGCGATGGACAACAAAATCAGAACGCCGCCCATGGTGGGTGTGCCACTTTTGGCTAAATGTGACTCCATGCCGTAGCCACGAATCGGTTGGCCAATTTTGAGAGCGGTCAACCGTCGGATCACGAACGGGCCTGCAGCCAAACCAATCAGCAAGGCGGTCATGGCTGCCATCACTGCACGGAAAGTGATGTATTGAAAAACACGCAAAAAGCCCCATTCGGGTGACAAACTTTGCAGCCATTGGGCCAAACTAAGCAGCATGGGCCTCCCCTTTTTTTTCGTTTATTTTGTTTTGCGTGCGCAATGCCTCAACCACCCGTTCCATCTTCATGAAACGAGAGCCTTTGACCAGCAGACTTTTGAAATCACTGACGTTTTGCAACACGGCGTCCATCAGGCTGTCCATGTCCTGGAAATGACGCGCTGCACCATAGGCTTGGGCGCTGTGCGCAGACAGATCTCCCAGTGTGTAAAGCATGTCTATCCCGCACTTGGCCGCATAGGCGCCCACTTCGGCATGAAACTCGGGGCCTTGCTGACCTACTTCACCCATGTCGCCCAGCACCATCAAACGTGGGGCGGGCAGTTCAGCCAGCACATCGATGGCGGCCCGCACCGAATCAGGGTTGGCGTTGTAGGTGTCGTCGACCAGGGTGATATCACCCGTTTTGGCTGGCAAAGCCCAAGCGCGTGAACGACCTTTCACGGGCTCAAAAGCCAGCAAGCCTTGAACCACTGCCGCTAAGGGAATCCCTGCTGCCAACGCGCAGGCACTGGCTGCCAATGCATTTTTGACATTGTGCCGCCCTGCGATGTGCACTTGAACCGGCGCAGTCCCCTCGGCCGTTTTAAGTGTAAAAAGCCAAGCACCCGATTGCCAAACCAACAAGGCGGCCCGCACATCGGCTTGTAAGGCGGCAGTGCCCGCTTGGGCTGACATAGAAAATGTGCGCCGATTGCGTTGCCCAATCAAGCTTTGCCAGAGCGGTGTAAATTCTTCATCCGAAGGGAAAACTGCCACACCGTTTTGCGGTAAAGCCAGTAACACGGCACCGTTTTCCCGCGCCACCGCCTCCACGGTGCCCATGAATTCCTGGTGCTCACGTTGCGCGTTGTTCACCAACGCCACATTGGCTTGGGTCAAACGCGACAAATAGGCAATTTCGCCCGGATGGTTCATGCCCAGTTCGACCACAGCAATGCGGTGATGGGGTCGCAGATTGAACAAGGTCAGGGGTACCCCAATGTCGTTGTTCAAGTTGCCCTGTGTGGACAAAGCATCTTCACCTGCGTGGGCGCGCAAGATGGACGCGATCATCTGGGTCACGGTGGTTTTGCCGTTGCTTCCCGTCACGGCAATGACCGGTAAATCAAACTGAGCACGCCAGCCTGCAGCCAACTCACCCAAAGCCAAGCGCGCATCAGGGACCACCAAGGCAGGCAAACCCTGCGCTACAGCAGCAGCCTCACCTGTGGCTTCACAAAGCACCGCCACGGCCCCTTGGGCCTTGGCCTGCGCGATGAACTGGTTGCCATCAAAGCGCTCGCCACGCAAGGCCACAAACAAATCCCCAGGCTGCAAACTGCGGCTGTCGGTGTGCACGCGCCTGATCACCACAGACTGCACAGCAACACCTTTGGCCTGGCTCAGCCAGGTCAGCGCCATCGTCAAATCCAGGTTCATTGGGGTGTATGTCGGATTCATACTGCAGCTCCGAGGCTGAACTCAGCCCTTTGTTGCAGGGCAGCCTGTGCCTGCTGAACATCCGAAAACGGGTATCGGATGCCCATGATCTCTTGCTCGGTTTCGTGACCCTTGCCTGCCACCAAAATCACATCATGTGGGTCGGCACGAGAGATCACGTCGGCAATGGCCAGCGCACGGTCCGGTTGAATCAGGGCATGGCCAGATTGGGTCAACCCGGTCACCATCGCGGCCAAAATGGCTTCTGGGGATTCCGATCTAGGGTTGTCACTGGTCAGCACAATTTGGTCTGCACTGGCTTCGGCCGCGGCAGCCATTAAGGGCCGCTTGCCTGCATCGCGGTCACCACCGCAACCCAACACACACCACAAGCGTCCGCTGCGGGTTTGTGCCAATGAACGCAGGGCCCTCAAGGACTGCGACACGGCGTCAGGCGTGTGCGCGTAATCGACCACCACTAAGGGCATGTCAACTTTTGCATTTTTAGCCGAAACACGCTGCATGCGGCCAGGAACAGCCGTCAAATGTGAACACGCCAAGACCGCTTGTTCAAGCGCAATGCCCAGCGCGCGCAGGCTGCCGATCACGCCCAACAGGTTGTCAATATTGAAGTCCCCCATCAGTTGGGTATGCAGAGTTTGTACGTCCCGCCCCTCTGCCACTTCAAATGCAATGCCCTCTGAGCTTGGCACTACACGCGCTTGCAATCGGGCGGCTCCTTGGCGAGAGCAGGTCCACACATCCAACCCGCTGCCTTGTAAACGCTTGGCCAGCATCAGGCCCTGCGCATCATCAACATTGATGACCGCTGCTTGCAAACCGGGCCAGTCAAACAACACCTCTTTCGCGGCCCAATAGTGGGCCATGTCAGCGTGATAGTCCAAGTGATCCTGGGTGAAATTGGTGAACACGGCGACCCGGATGCGGGTGCCGTCCAGGCGGTGCTCAGCCAAGCCGATAGACGAAGCCTCAATGGCGCAATGCGTCATGCCGTCTTGAACAAACAGGTTGAATTGGCGCTGCAACAACACCGGATCTGGGGTCGTCATGCCGGTAGAGACCAAATTGGGCAGCCTCCCAACACCCAGTGTGCCCACCAAACCGCAGTCAAAGCTTAAAACCTGAGATGAAAGAGCCTGCGCCAACCACCAGGCCGTCGAGGTTTTGCCATTCGTCCCCGTCACGGCCAGAACGCTCAAGGCTTGACTGGGTTGATCGTAATAAGCATCTGCGACCCAGCCGGTCTGTGCTTTCAGTCCTTGCATGCAGGCCAGACGGCTTTGGAATGTCGGCTGAATCTGCGCAGCTTCGAACCAAGACTCATGGCCTTGCTGCTCCATCAAACAAGCGGTAGCGCCTTGGTTTAAAGCCTGCGACAGATATTGGCGGCCATCCGTGGCCGCACCAGGCCAGGCGATGAATGCATCACCTGGCTTGACTTGCCGACTGTCGGTACGCAACTCACCCGTGACGCGCTCTTGCAACCACCGTGCAGCAGCCAATGGGGTATGCAAGGTCTGCATCAGAAGGATTCCTCCACTGACTTGACCACAAATTGTGGCTTGACCGCCATATCCGGTTGCACACCCATCAGACGCAGGGTTTGTTGCACAGTCTGGCTAAAAACCGGGGCAGCAACATCGCCCCCGTAATAACGGCCATTGCTGGGCTCATCGATCATCACGGCCACCACAATGCGGGGCGCCTCAATGGGGGCCATACCGACAAAAAATCCCCGGTATTTTTTACCTGCGTAGCCTTTGCCTTCTTGTTTGTGCGCCGTACCGGTTTTGCCACCCACTGAATAACCCATGGTTTGGGCCTTTTGCGCGGTGCCGCCCGGGCCTGCTGCCATCTGTAACATTTTGCGCATGGCTTTGGCGTTTTCAGCACTGATCACACGGACACCCGCCACTTGATGCTCCGCCTTCATCAGGGTGGCCGGTACCACCTCACCATCGCGTGCAAACACGGTGTAAGCCCTGGCCACCTGGAACAAACTGCCAGAAATACCGTAGCCATAACTCATGGTGGCCTGCTCAATCGGACGCCATGTTTTGTAAGGGCGCAAACGACCGCTGACCACACCGGGAAACGGCAATTGTGGTTTTTGTCCAAAACCAACTTGCGCAAACATCTCCCACATTTCGCGGGCTTGCATCTGCATGGCCATCTTGACCGTGCCGACGTTGCTCGATTTTTGTATCACCTCATTGACCGTAAGCACCCCATGCGGATGGGCATCGGTAATGGTCGAGCCCGTGATGGTGATGCGCCCGGGGGCGGTCTGAATAGGCGTTTCTGGTTTGACCAAACCCTTTTCCAGCGCCAAGGCCACGGCAAACGGCTTCATGGTGGAACCTGGTTCAAAAGTATCCGTCAAGGCCCGATTGCGCAACTGCTCTCCGCTCAGGTTCACTCGCTTGTCTGGTGAATAACTGGGGTAATTGGCCAAGGCCAAGATTTCTCCAGACTGTGCATCCAGCACGACCACGCTGCCTGCTTTAGCCTTGTGCTCCAGCACCGCGTCACGTAACTTTTGATAAGCGAAAAACTGGACTTTGCTGTCGATACTCAATTGCAAATCCTGCCCATCCACAGGCGGTACAGTTTCGCCCACCGCCTCCACCACACGCCCCAAACGGTCCTTGATCACACGGCGGGAACCCGGCTTACCCGCGAGTTGGTTTTGGAACACCAGTTCCACCCCCTCCTGCCCCTGGTCTTCGACGTTGGTAAAACCCACAATGTGCGCCGCAGCCTCACCTTCAGGGTACAGACGCTTGTACTCCTTGATGTCGTAAACACCCTTGATGTTGAGCGCCAAAATTTGCTTGACTACAGGTTCGTCCATTTGGCGACGCAACCAGACAAAGGTTTTCTCATCGTCCTTGAGTTTTTTGTCCAACTCGGCCGGGGACATTTCAAGCAAACGAGCCAACTCCCGCAGCTTGGCCGGATCACGTTCAATGTCCTCAGGGTTGGCCCATATGCTGGGGGCCGGTACGCTGGATGCCAGCAACATGCCGTTGCGGTCCAGCACACGACCCCGATTGGCAGGCAAGCTCAGTGTTCGTGCAAAACGAACTTCACCCTGACGCAAGAAAAAGTCGTTTGCAATCACCTGCACATAAGCGGCTCTGCCCACCAACCCCATGAAACCCAAGGCAATGGCGGCCACAATGAACTTGCTGCG
>CAMDXR010000042.1 GCA_945877725.1 Limnohabitans sp. Rim8 | reverse complement strand
ACTTGCGCGTCTGTCAATCCTGCCACCACTGCTGGTGGCACTGAGTCAATGGTGGCTGCTGGCAATGTCACCACTTGCGCTGGCAACACGTTATCCAGATTACGCGCTGCGGCCATGGCCGCTATTTGCGCTTCGGTTAAGGCGGCCAGTTGGGCGGGGGACAAGGCTGCCACTTGGGCGTCCGTGAGGGCTGCCACCACCGCGGTTGGAACGGAGTCGATGGTCGCCGCTGGCAGGGTCGCCACTTGTGCAGGCGTCACGCTGTCCAGATTACCCGCTGCGGCCATCGCCGCTATTTGCGCTTCGGTTAAGGCGGCCAGTTGAGCAGGCGTTAATGCTGCCACTTGCGCGTCTGTCAAAGATGCCACCACTGCGGGGGGCACTGAGTCAATAGTGGCTGCGGGCAATACGGCCACTTGCGCAGGTGTCACGTTGTCTAAATTACCCGCTGCGGCCATCACCGCCAATTGCGCATCCGTCAGGGCGGCCAGTTGAGCAGGCGTTAATGCCGCAACTTGTGCATCCGTGAGGCCTGCCATTACCGCAGGTGGCACCGAGTCAATGGTCGCTGCTGGCAGTGTGGCCACTTGCGCTGGACTCAAGTTGCCAAGCTTGCCTGCTGTGGCCAAAGCGGCCACTTGTTCGCTGGTCAAACCGGTCAGCTGGGCATTGTTCAACAACAATTGAGCGAGGGCCTCAGCAGGCAATGCCGCCACGGCTTCTGGCGTGAACGTGGCCACTTGCGTTGGCGTCAAGCTGCCCAATTGCGCCGGGGTCATGGCCGCCGCTTGAGATGGCGTGAGCGTGCCCAATGGCGTAGACGCTTCACCTGCCGCCACAGCCGCCGTATTGGCCGCAATGATCGCAACCACCGCAACATTGGCCGCTTCACCTCCAAACACCGCCTCTGTGGTTTGACCGGGTTTCCAAATAATGCCGCTGACCACGGCAGCCTGCGCTGTTTCTACGTCGCCCCCGTTGGTCTTGGCCACCTCTGACAACTGCTTCAAGGCTTGCGCATAGCGGTCTGAGGTGGGCGTCAATGTCCCCACGGCATTGACCGTGAATTGGATGACTTGTGTGGTGATATCGCCCACAACACCCAAATACTCTTTGGCTACCGCGCTGTTGATGGCTTGGATATCGGTATCTTTAACGTTCGCAATCAGCGCAACGCCTGAGGTCAGTTTTCTGGCAGCCAAATCGGTCAGCGGTGAGATATTGGCAACAATGTCCTTGCCACCCGCCGTGAACGTGACCGCCGACAGCGTAAAAGTGCCCAAGTTTGCCGCCGCATTGGTGGCCTCGTCTTGGTAATCGGCCCCCGTGGCCGTGCTGGTCACCTTGACAGTGAAACGGCCCACAAACCCCACTGGCAATTCAATGCTGTACTGGCCCCCACCTTCTACAACTCTGTCGGCGCCCAGGACATTGCCTTTTTCATCGTAAAGCGTGACCATCAGGTCGTTTTTGGCCAACACCGGTCCTGCACCAATCGTCCCTTTAACCAGGAACCCTTTGGCCTCTGGTGTGGGGCGTGTTTCGGGTTCTTGGCTGGTGCTGGTCCTGCTGGATTGTTCCGAAGCACTGATCAGTCCAGCACCGGAAACTAAGAATGCGCCCAATCCACTGGCAACAGGCGCAATTAAGAGCGCATCGGCCGATACTTTGGCCGCCTCATACGGGATTACCGCAAGCCATTGGGCCGTGTTCATTGCCCAACTATCGGACCAAAGCGTGACCGACTCACCCAGACCGGAATTCAATGACGTAATGACATCAGCGATGTTCCAGTACTGCAGGCCGCCTTCTTGGGTGCTGAAAACAAAGTCGGCTTGGGCCTGAAGCATGCCCTCTTGGCCTGGGAGGGTGACAAAGAAATCGTCCAGTTGAACCACAGTGCCATCGAGCAGCGTAATTTGAAGGCTCTTATTCACGCGCGCAATTTTGCGGGGGTGTATGACGCGGCCTGTTGCGGCATCTGTCAGTGTGTATTGGGCCCCTTTGGCAACTGGAACACGCCCTGGGTTGGGATTCTGCGACCAGGATTCCATGCCCGGCGTCTGTGTAATTGATAAATTTGTATTATTTGATAATTTGATTAAATTTGAGATCTGGGATTCTTGTTGCATTACTGTCCAATAATTAAATTTAAGGCGTTATTTAATTACTTTTATGCATATTTTTGAATCGCATCATTTAACTAGTCACTAGGGATTTATAGTAACAAGTCAGGTTTTTCAGCGCCTTAATGCGCAAAAAAAAGGAGGCTCTAGCCCCCTTCTTCTAGTGACCGGTAGCGAATACTTTCAGCCCATCACAAACCGCCACAAAACCAACACAGCATCGCGCTCAACTGCCAAAACCTCCAAAGGCACGTCAGTGGGTTCTTCGTTCAAACGGGCGCGATGTTGTACACGGCGCATCTCGCGGTACGCGTTGGCGGCAGCCTGGCCTACCCCGGGGGGCAACAAAGCGGCTTTTTCCGCACGTTGTAACAAGGCGATGTTGCCCACGTTGTCGGCCAGTTCGGGGTGGGTGGCCGTGTGCAACAACACCAGATATTGCATGGCAAATTCGGCATCGACCATGGCCCCGGGGCTGTGCTTCACATCAAAGCGGTCGGCCTTGACGGGGTGCCCTTGGCGCACCCGATCGCGCATGGCCACAATCTCGGCTTTGAGGCTGGCCGCATCGCGCGGGGAACCAATAACCGCGTGGCGCACCGCATCAAAGCGCGAGGCCATGGCGGGTAAACCCATGACAAAGCGGGCGCGGGTCATGGCTTGGTGTTCCCAAGTCCAGGCGGTGTTGCTGCCGCGTTGTTGTTGGTAGTCGGCGTAGGCCTCAAAGCGGGTGACGAGCAAGCCCGAATTGCCGTTGGGCCGCAACGCCGTGTCGATTTCGTACAAATCGCCGTCGGCGGTTTTCAGCGTCATCCAGTTGATCATCTTGCGCACATAGGCGGCATAAACTTCCTGGGCGCGTTCGTCTTCGTCGTCATAAACAAACACAATGTCCAGGTCGCTGCCATAGCCCAACTCTTTGCCGCCCAGCTTGCCGTAACCAATGATGGCGATGGCGGGCTCGTCGCGGTGACGGGTTTTCAGGCGGCTCCAGCACCAGCGCGCCGTCACGCGCAGCACGGCGTCGGCCAACGCGCTCAGGTCGTCGGCCACTTGTTCCACCGAAAGCACGCCTTCCACATCGCGCGCCAGTGTGCGGAACTGCTCGGCATGGTGGGCGCGGCGCAGCAAATTGAGCAGGCTTTCTTCATCGTCTTCGCCCGTGCGCTTCAGGGCCTCCAGGCGGGCCTGCAATTCGGCCTCAAACTCAGCGGCATCAAAGCGCACCTCAAACAAGTTGCCTCCCGCCAATTCGTCAATTACCCCCGGGTGTTGCAACAAATAACGGGCCGGCCACTTGGCTGCGCCCAGCAGGCGTAACAAGCGCTCGTGCACGGCGGGGCGCTCCAGCATCAGGGCCAAGTAGCTTTCGCGACGCAGCAGGGGCTCAATCCAGTCAACCATGCGCAGCACGGCTTGCTCGGTGATGCGGCCTTCTTGTAACCACACGGCCGTGCGCTGCAACAAACGCATAAGGCGACCACGCGCGTCTTCGCGCAAAGCCAGCACACGCGGATTGGCAGGCCATTCGGCCAGGCGCTCGCCCACACGGCCGGTAAAGACGGCGGCAATACCGTCCAACCCAGTCATTTCGCGTTGACCGTTTTTGCCGTTGCAGCCTTTGCATTCGCGGTCGCCGCCCAGCAAGATGTCGAACTCTTGCGCTACCGCCTCGCGATGCGTGTCCAGATCTGTCAAAAAGGCACAGACATCGGCATAGCCCAGGGTTTGGGCCATCCAGGCCAAGTCGTCGTCGCGGGTGGGCAGCACATGGGTTTGCTGGTCGTCCAAGTACTGAATGCGGTGCTCAACTTGGCGCAAAAACACATAGGCCGCGCCCAAGGCTTGTGCCGTGGCGTGGGGCATGAGCCCGGCTTTGGCCACGCGTTGCAAAGCATCCAGAGTGGGGCGGGTGCGCAGCTCGGGGAACTGCCCACCACGCACCACTTGCAGCAATTGCACCGTGAACTCGATCTCCCGAATCCCGCCGCGCGAGAGCTTGACGTCGTTGGCGCGTTCAGGGTGCCCGGCACTGCGTTTGGCCGCATGCTCGCGAATTTGATGGTGCAGTGTGCGCAAGGACTCAAAAACGTTGTAATCCAGGTAGCGTCGAAACACAAAGGGCAACACCACCCCGCGCAAAGCCTCGGCAGACCCGTTAATGACCGCACTGCGCGGAGCCACCACCCGGCTTTTCATCCAGGCAAAGCGTTCCCATTCGCGGCCCTGCACTTGCAAGTACTCCTCTAACGCATCCAATGAGGCCACGCTGGGGCCGGAGTTGCCGTTGGGCCGAAGCGCCAAGTCCACCCGGAACACAAAGCCGTGCTCGGTGGTGTCGCCAATCAGGCCATACATGCGTTTGACGGCTCGGGTGAAATAGTCCTGCACAGAAACTTTGTTGCGGCCTTCGCTGTTGCCCAGCGTCTCGCCGTCTTCGTCATACACATATATGAGGTCAATGTCGCTGGACACATTCAGCTCGCGCGCACCGAGCTTGCCCATGCCAACAATCCACATTTCGGCGCGCTGCCCGTTGGCTTTGGTCGGTGCGCCATGCAGCGCATCCAAATCGGCCACCACCTGCTGCCAAGCGATGTCCAGGGTGACTTCGGCCAGCCAGGTCATGCCACGGGTGACTTGATCCAAAGAGGCTTGCAGGGTGCAGTCGAGTTGGGCCAAGCGCTCCAGGGTCAACTGGCGCAGCACGCGCAGGGCGGCGCTGGTGTCTAGGCCCGTGGCTTTCAGGGCCGAATAGCCGGCATTCAGGGTGCCACGGGTGGGTGTCCCCGGAGGCAACAGAGGCAAAACATCGGCATAGCGCCTGTGCAAGCGCTGCACAAAACGAGAATACAGGGGCAAATCGGCAGGAACTGCATCTTTTGCGGCGGAGGCCAAATCCATCGACTGACTGCGGGTCATAATTCCTGCTGACTTTTTTTAATTCAAACGTTTGTGCTCTATTTGCCCACTTTCCCCCGACTGACCCTTGTGCTGGCCCGCCTGATCCGGGCCGTCGCATGGGCCTTATTGGTCTTGGGTCTTTTGCTGGGGCTGGCCTGGGGTGCGCTGCATTTTTGGATTGTGCCGCGAATTGGTGATTTCCGCCCCGCACTGGAACGCTTGGCCCAACAAAGCCTCGGGGTTCCGGTGCGGATCGGTGAAATCTCGGCCCAATCAACGGGTTGGGCCCCGTCATTTGAGTTGCGCGACATCGAACTGCTGGACCCCGAGGGCCGCTCGGCTCTGCGCTTACCCAAAGTGTGGGTGGCCATCAGTGTGCAATCTGTTCTGGCCATGAAACTGGAACAACTGGTCTTAGATGGACCCGAACTGGACGTTCGCCTCACGGCCGATGGCACTTGGCGCGTGGCCGGTCTTGTATGGGACCCCAGTACAAAAAAAGACAGCGCAGCAGCAGACTGGCTCTTTGCACAGCGTGAGGTGGTGATCCGGGGCGGCAAGCTGCACTGGACCGATGAGCGCTTGCACAACACCCCGCTGGCCGGTCTGTTGTCGCCCTTGTCGGCCTTGTCGGCCCAAGCGGCAACGCCGACAACGGGCACGCCCCCAACGGGCACGCCCAGCGCAGCCCAAACGCTGTCGCTGCGCGATCTGGACCTGGTGCTGCGCAACTCGGCCAGACACCACGATGTTCGGCTGGACGCCACCCCGCCCGAGGGCTGGGGCACGCGTTTTGTCAACGTGGGGCGCTTCAGTCGGGGGTTGTTGTCCATTCATCCCGGTCGATTCAGCGATTGGTCGGGCCAGCTTTACGCTTACTTTCCTCAAGTGGATGTGGCACAACTGGCCGGCAACCTGCCTTTGGGTGTGCAGGTTGCCGCCGGGCAAGGCAGCCTGCGCATGTGGGGCGATGTGGCGGCAGGGCAATGGACCGGGGGCACCGCCGATGTGCAACTCGAAGGGCTTAAAACCACATGGACTACAGAAGCCGCACCTTTGGGTTTTGAGCGCTTGTCGGGGCGGCTGGCGGCCAAAGTAAGCCCGCTGGGCTTCGAGGTGTCGACCCAGCAATTGGCCTTTGTCAGCGCCCAAGGTCTGGTGTGGCCGGGGGGCAATGTGGCTTTGGCCTACACCCATCCGCAGGGCAAAAATCTGGCGCGCGGTCACCTTCAGGCCGACCAATTGGACTTGTCTGCGCTGCGCGAAGTGGCCCTTCGGCTGCCATTAACCGATGCTTGGCGGCCCCGTCTGCAAATGCAAGAAATTCAGGGCCAGGTGGGTGCTTTGCAGTGGCGTTGGCAAGGGGATTGGCGTGCCCCCACCCAATTTGATGCACAAGCCAGCCTGCAAGACTTGACGCTGCCGCCAGCCTCGGCTGTATCCCCCGATCTACGGCGCTGGCCAGGGGTCAAGGGCGCACAAGCCAAATTGTCTTTGACCCAGGACAGTGGGCAAATTGAGCTGGTCATCGGTGATAAGGGGGCGGTGTATTTGCCCGGCATTCTGGAAGAGGCCGAGGTGCCTGTACAAAGCTTGCGGGCCGAGGTCAATTTAAAGCGGGATGACCAACAATGGCAGGTTCCGCAATGGAAGCTCAAACTGGCCAACGCCGACTTGCTAGGGGAATGGCAAGGCAAATGGCACCCCAACGCGCTGGGCAACGGTCCGGGCGTGCTGGATTTACAGGGCCAAATCAAGCAACTCAAGGTGGCCAAAGCCCACCGCTACTTGCCCCTGACCTTGCCCCCCAAAGTGCGTCAGTATGTGCGCGACGCTTGGGTCGGCGGGGTGTATTCGGACGTGCAGGTGAAGATCAAGGGCGATTTGGCCAAACTGCCTTTTGCGGACCCGAAAGACGGCGAGTTCAAGTTTGCAGGGCGGTTGCGCGATGTAGAACTGGATTATTTGCCGGCCAGTCTGTGGACGGCCAAAACTCTGCCCTGGCCACGGCTGCACAAATTAAATGGTCAACTGGTCTTCGATCGCGTGGGGATCAAATTAAGCGAGGCTTCAGCACGCGCGGCAGACCCCCTTGGCGGGCTGCAGCTCACCACCGGACAAGCTGACATTGCAGACTTGCTGAACCAACCGGTGTTGAATGTGTCGGCTGAAAGCAAAGGCGGCGCAGCTCAAGTTTTGGCGCTGGTTCAAAAATCCCCCCTGGACCGGCTGCTGTCGGGCACGCTGGGCCAAGCCCAGGCGAGTGGGGCGGTTCAGACGCGCTTCAAACTGGCGATTCCCTTGCTCAACCCCGAAAGCACCAAGGTGCAAGGCTCGGTGGTCTTTGCGGGCAACGATGTCCGCATGGAACCCGCTGCGCCCTTGCTGGAAAAGCTGCAAGGCAACCTCCAATTCACAGAAGCGGGCTTCTCTTTAAGCGGCATACAGGCCCGCCTTTTGGGCGGGCCGGTGCGCATTGAGGGGGGCACACGCAGTGCAGCCGCAGGGGCCAGTGCAGAGGGCGGCATTCAATTGAGGGCGCAAGGGCAGATCAGCGCCGAAAACATGCGCCTTGCCCCTGAATTAGCCCCCCTGAGTGAGTGGGCGCAACTTGTCAGCGGCAGCACCCCGTACACCGCACAACTGGGGTGGCGAGATGGCCAGCCCGAGCTGTCCGTGCAAAGCCCGCTGGAGGGTTTGGCATTGCAGCTGCCCGCCCCCCTGGGCAAAGCCGCAGCCACCCGCGTGCCTTTCTCTGTGCGCATCGGCAGGCAAGGTTCCGGCACGGCTTTGCGCGATCAAATTCAGCTGGAGTGGGGCAACGTGGCATCGGCGCGCTATGTGCGCAATGTGTCTGGCCCCGAACCCGTGGTGTTGCGTGGCAGCCTGTCGCTGGGCGTGCCCTTGGCACAAGCCCCGAGCCTGCCCGACTCGGGCGTCTCGGCGACCGTGGTGCTGGACAGTTTGGCTGTGGACGAATGGCAGGCCTTGTTTCAAAGCAACAAAACCAGCGGAACCGAAAAACCGGGCGCTGGCCCGACGGCCTGGCTCGCCTATTTGCCCACCCGAATTGGCCTGCAAGCCAACACCCTCAAAGCCGATGGACGCACTTTGCACCAAGTGGTGGCTGGGGGCGTGCGCGAAGGCTTTACTTGGCGCATCAATGCAGATGCGCGCGAATTGAGCGGGCATGTCACCTACCAAATGCCCTCGGGGGAACAATTGGGCAACTTGTATGCACGACTGTCCCGGCTTAACTTGCCACCGTCCACAGCGGCCGATGTGGAGGGCCTGCTGGAAACCCCGCCGGTCAATCTACCGGCCTTGGACATTGTGGTTGAAGACCTGGAGTTGCGTGGCAAAAAACTGGGGCGCGTTGAAATCGAGGCCATCAACACCGAGCAACAAAAAACCCGTGTGCGCAGCGCTGCCGAATGGAAACTGAACAAGTTCAACATCACCGTGCCCGAGGCCACACTGCGCGGCACGGGACGCTGGTTGACGGCTACCGATGGGGGCAGTCAGCGCAAAACCGAAATGAATTTCAAATTGGATGTCAGCGATGCAGGGGCCTTGTTAACCCGCTTGGGCACACCGGGCGCTTTGCGGGGAGGCAAAGGCCAACTGGAGGGCAGCGTCAACTGGCAAGGCTCGCCACTGGCCTTGCATTACCCCAGCATGACGGGGCAGTTTGGCGTAAAGATGGGCCGTGGCCAATTCCTCAAGGCCGATGCCGGGGTGGCCAAGTTGCTGGGCGTGCTGAGTTTGCAGGCCTTGCCGCGTCGTTTGTTGCTGGATTTCAGGGATGTGTTCTATGAAGGTTTTGCCTTCGATTCAGTGCAAGGGGACGTCACCATCACGCAGGGCATTGCCAACACCCGCAACCTGCAAATCAAAGGCATCAATGCGGTGGTCCAGCTCGATGGTTCGGCCGACATTGCCCAAGAAACCCAAAAGCTCCGGGCCGTGATTTTGCCCGGGTTGGATGCGGGCACCGCCTCTTTGGTGGCCGGTATTGCGGTCAACCCCGTGGTGGGCCTGACGGCATTTTTGGCCCAATTGTTTTTACAAAATCCACTGGTCAAAGCCAATACCCAAGAGTACCTGATCGATGGCAGCTGGGCCGACCCGAGGGTCACCAAAGTGCCGCACAGCGCGGCAGACCCCAAAGCCCCCGCGCCCACGCCCACACCCATGCCCACACCCGCCCCCGCAAGAACCGCCCCCTGAAGCCGCATGAAAAGCTTGAGTGCCCAACGCGCGATCACCCCATGGCAACGCGCCCTGTCCATGGTGCGTGCCCGGCTGGATGAGGTCTTGCCCTGGGGTTCCGGCCGAAGGTCACTGTGGGCCGCCCTGATCGCCTTGGTGCTGGCGGTGTTGGTGACCCTGGTTTGGCTGGCCGGGCGCTATGAGGCGAGCCAGGTTCAGGCCGAACTGGAGCGCGATGCCACCGATGCCGTGAACGATTTGCGCGGCGGCTTTTCACGCCATGTTCAGTCTTTGCAAGCGCTGCAAGCGGCGCACCTGACACCCGACTCCTGGCAACCCGAGGCCAGCACCTTGCTGCGCAACAACCGGGATTGGGTGCGCATCGAATGGCGCGACAAAAATAACCAGCTGCAAAGCTTTGCGGACTCCCCTTTCCGAACACCCGCCTTTGAACGCATAGGCCGCGCCGAAGTCGTGAACGAGGCCTTGCAAACCTGCCAACGGGCCAAACGATTCAACGGGCCCGCCTATTCAAGCACTTATTTTTTGCCGCAAAGCAATGGCCTGGGATTTGAAGTCATGGAGCTGTGCTTGCCCGTGACACAGATTGGCGAATTGGTGGGTTACACCGTGGTCACTTTCAGCCTGCAAGAGGTTCTGAATGAACGTTTGGTGGCCAGCTTTGGTCGCCGCAACGAGTTGTCTTTTATCGAACCCGACGGGACTCGCTTGGCCATCGCAGGCACGCAAAGGCGTGAGCGACGCATCTTTACAGCGCAACAATTGCTTGATTTGCCCGGCAACACACTGCTGCTGCGCATGGATGGTCGGCGCGGTGAACCCGATCTGTTTCCGAATGTGCTGACTGCCTTGGTCACGGGCATGTCGATTGCGCTGATCACGGTCATGATTTTGCTGGCCAAGGATTCGCGTCGTCGCCTCAAGGCCGAGCGGGACTTGGCCGATGCCCTGGCCTTCAGAAAAGCCATGGAAGACTCTCTGGTCACGGGCTTGCGCGCACGCGACCTGAAAGGGCACATCACCTATGTCAACCCGGCCTTTTGTCAAATGGTCGGCTGGGAAGCCGAAGCACTGATTGGTAAAAACGCCCCCATGCCGTATTGGCCTCCTGAAATGGTGGACGAATACCAGCAACGCCAAGCCATTCGCTTGGCAGGCAATGCCCCCCCGCGCGAAGGCTTTGAGTCGGTCTTTATGCGGCAAGACGGCACGCGCTTTCCAGTGCTCATCATCGAAGCCCCACTGATCAGCGTGCAAGGTGAACAAACCGGTTGGATGGGGGCGGTGATCGACATCAGCGAGCAACGCCGAATTGAAGAACTGTCACGCGCCAGCCAAGAGCGCTTGCAAGCCACCGCCCGCTTGGCCACGGTGGGCGAAATGGCTTCGCTGCTTAGCCACGAGCTGAACCAACCCTTGGCCGCCATTGCCAGTTATGCCAATGGCTCGCTCAACTTGCTGAAAGACCCGCAAGCGGAAACGCAAACCCTGAGCGATGTGCACATGGCTTTGCGCCGCATTGCCGAACAAGCGGGCCGTGCCGGACGCGTCATCAACAGCGTGCACGACTTCGTGCGCCGCAGGGAACAGGCCCGTGAGGCGGTGGCCCCGCAAGCTTTGCTAGAAGCCATCGCCCCCTTGGTCAACCTGCAAGCGCGCAAGTTGCAAGTGCGTGTCCACACCCGGGTCGAACCGCGCTTGCCCGCCGTGTGGTGCGACCGCACCATGGTGGAGCAGGTCTTGCTTAATTTGGCACGCAATGGCATGCAAGCCATGGACCGCCCGGACATTGAGGACCGCGTGCTGATTTTGCATGCTCGGCCTGCCGCCAGTAAGGCCGAAAACGCGTGGGTCGAGTTTGCCGTGACCGATGTCGGCACCGGCATTGAGCCCGATGTCGAGGTGCAGCTTTTTAACCCCTTCTTCACCACCAAAGCCGAAGGTATGGGCTTGGGCTTGAGCCTGTGCCGCACCGTGGTGGAGCAACATGGAGGGCATCTCTTGTTTGAGGCGCACGCACCCAAGGGCACGGTTTTTCGTTTTACCTTGCCGGCCGAAGCCTCTGGCAAATCTGCAAGCTCCCCCTAAAATCCCGCCATGCCACTCACATTTGACAGCACGGTTTACATCGTTGACGACGACATCAGCGTGCGCGAAGGCATGGCCTGGCTGCTTCGCACGCGACGTTTGTTGAGCGAGTCCTACGACAGCGCGGAAGCCTTTTTGGACATGCTCCAGCAGCCTACAGATGCTGCGCGGGCAACGCCCTTGCCCCAACACGCTGGCTGCATTTTGCTCGACGTGCGCATGCCCGGCATGAGCGGGCTGGCCTTGTTTGAGTTGCTGCAAAGCCGGGGCATCGCGCAGGCTTGGCCGGTCATTTTTTTAACCGGTCACGCGGATGTGCCGACCGCGGTGGACAGCGTCAAGCGAGGTGCTTTTGACTTTTGTGAAAAGCCTTTTTCAGACAACGCCCTGGTGGACCGCATCGAACAGGCTTTGCTGCTGTCGCAAGAGCGCCTTAAAGCACGATCACAACAAGACTTTTTGCAGTCCCGCTTGGGTGAGCTGACTGAGCGCGAGCGCGACGTCATGCGCCTGGTGGTGGAGGGCGTGCCCAACAAACTGATTGCCGACCAATTGGACATCAGTGTCCGCACGGTTGAGGTTCACCGATCCCGGATTTTTGAAAAGATGGAAGTCAAATCCGCCGTTGAGTTAGCCAATTTGTTGCGCACCCTGACATGAGCAAAGCCCTTTTCTTTTCCCCTCATGACAGCCCTACTCGCCGGGCTTTGCTGGGCACTGGGGTCGGCTTTTTCGCCATGGCTTTGTCGGCCTGTTCTACCGGAGGTCGCCGGGCTGATCTCGTGGCCATCTTGTCCAACACGTCCGAAGACACCGCCGCTACAAGCGGTACGGCTTACCACCCCAAACGCAACGATCTGGCCTTGTTTGCCCTGTCATTGCTGGACACGCCCTACAGCTGGGGCGGCAGGGGCCCGGCGACCGGGTTCGATTGTTCGGGACTGGTCTCGCATGTGTACAAAGAAGCAGCAGGTTTGCCCATTAAGGGCACTTCGGCAGATTTGGGTCAAAAATCACGCCCGGTGGAGCGCTCGCGCATGCAGCCTGGCGATTTGGTGTTCTTCAACACCCTGGGGGCGCGACATTCGCATGTGGGCCTGTATGTCGGCAATGGCCGATTTGTGCACGCCAGCAACCCGCGCACCGGGGTTCGCCTGGACTATTTGAGCAACCGCTACTATGCGCAGCGCTTTGAGGGGGCGGGAACATTGCTCGACTGACCCGTTTGTTGAAGCATCAGTTCAGGACCTGATCAGAGTCGAAGCGGGATCGGGGCGGCTTATTTTCAAGGCCTTTTGTCATCCGATTCTTTGTTGTCCTCAGAGGGCAATTCGCCCTTGGATCGGCCCGAAAACATGGTCCACCACACAATGGCCACAATGAGAATCAGCGCCAACAACGCTTCTAGCAAAATAAGAGCCATGCTCAAAATTCCGTTTCTGTATTTGCCCAGGGTGTGCTCCGCGGGGCTGTTGGCTGCGATTGTAGGCAGCTTGGTCGCTTGTTCGTCCCCACCCGCGGCGCATGAACCCGCCGCGCCACGCCCATTGTCCGGCCCGCCCGCAACATCCCCCGCAGGCAAAAACCCGGCCTCACCCACAGGCACAAAACCGCCCTCACCCGCAACGGCCCCACCCACACCGGCCGCAGACACCGGGCCACTGCCCCCGGTCATCTTGCAAGCCTCCAGCCGCTGGGTGCCTGTGCCGTGGTCAGAGTTGCCCGGCCTGGAAACTGACGGTGTCAACGAGGCTTGGCCTGCCTGGTTGCAAAGTTGCGCGCGGCCGACCCCCACTTGGGCCGCACTGTGTCCCAAGCTTCAGCAACTGGCACAAGCCCCGGTCGAAACCCAACGCCAATGGCTGCGGCAACACCTGCAACCCTACCGCGTCGAAACGCTCGCTGAACAAGCCCAAGGCTTGTTGACGGCCTATTACGAACCCGTGCTCAACGCATCACGGCAAGCGCGCCCCGGTTTCAATGTGCCCTTGTTTGCGCCACCCGCCGACCTGAACAAGCGCAAACCCTGGTACACCCGGCAAGAGATGGAAACCCTGCCCCAAGCCCGCGCATCCTTGCAAGGCAAGGCGCTGGTCTATCTTTCCGATCCCGTCGACGCCATGGTGCTGCAGATTCAAGGCTCGGGCTTGGTCAACGTGACCGAAGCCAACGGCAACCAACGACAAGTGCGACTGGCCTTTGCCGCCACCAACGAACAGCCCTACAAAAGCATCGGTCGCTGGTTGCTCGACAAAGGCCTGGTGCGTGATGCGACCTGGCCGGGCATCAAGGCTTGGATTGCACGCAACCCCTCACGTTTGAACGAACTGCTGTGGCAAAACCCGCGTGT
>CAMDXR010000041.1 GCA_945877725.1 Limnohabitans sp. Rim8 | reverse complement strand
ACTGGATTGGGTCGGGCGGCTGACCGAAGAGGACGACCCAAGCGACCAAGGCCAAGCCCGTCATGTGTTGCTGATCGACCCCGAGCAGACCAGCGTGGCCCCACTGGCCGACCGTTTGCTGGTGCTGCGAGAAACCGCCGCCGACCCCGTGTGGGTCAACATGGGCCTGGACACCCTGCGCGTATCCGCATTGCTAACGCCCCCAACCCCATAAGCTGCACGCCCACTCACGGCTTTTTTCTGCGACTTCTGGCCTGTCATGCCCGGCAAGATCGGACATCCACCGGGCATCCATCTGCTCAGCGCGTGCTGAAGGGGGCGTTTAAAAAGCCTCGAAAACGGGCGCGCCCGCCGCGAACAGGGGCTTGGGTGAGCTGGTAATTCGGGAAACGCTGCAAAAAACGACCGATGGCGATGCGGCCCTCCAGTCTGGCCAGGCTCAATCCCGCACATTGGTGAATGCCAAAGCCGAAAGCCAAGTGCTTATTGCCCGTGCGGCGCAGGTTGAGCTGCTCGGGGTTTTCGTACACGGCCGGATCGCGGTTGGCCGCACCAATGCACAAGGTCACCAGCGTGCCCGCAGGCAGTTCAAGACCGTTGACTTGCGTGGCTTGCACGGCGCGTCGGTTGCCCAGTTGGTTGGAGGACTCAAAGCGCAAAAATTCGTCTACAGCCAGGTCCAACAGCTGTTGTTTGGCTTCGTCGCTCGGCGCCTGCTTCAGGTCTGACATTAAGCCAAGGCGTTGCTCTGGCCACTCTTGCAAACTGATCAGCGCGTTGCCAATCAGGTTGGTGGTGGTTTCATGCCCGGCGTTCAACAAGAACACGCAGTTCTGCAGCAACTCAACTTCACTCAAAGCCTCTCCAGTGGTTTGATCGCTGTTTTTTTCGCCCTGAATCAAACGGGTCAGCACATCGTGTTCCGGATCACCGGGGTGCAGACGGCGTTCAGCGACCAATTCGCGCAAATAGGCCAGAAACTCGGTCACGCTGCGGTTGCCCAGGGCTTCTTGTTCGGGTGTCAGTGCGGGTTCGAGTGCACCCAAAATAGCCAACGACCAAGCGCGCAGGGGTTCGCGGTCGGCGTGCGGCACGTCCAACAAGTTGCCAATGATTTCAACGGGTATGGCCGAGGCAAAGTCTTCAATCAGGTCGCCACCGCCCTTCGCCGCCATCTGGTCCAGCAGGCTGTTTACCAATTGAATTAAACCGGGCTCCATGGCCTCTATGGCGCGTCGGGTCAATGCGCCCATGATGAGGCGGCGCACCCGTGTGTGCAGCGGCGGGTCGTTAAAAACCAAGCTGTTGGTGTGGTGCTCAAACAGCGGGGCCACGCCACTGGTTGCAGCAAATGGTGCTTGGTTGAAGGGCGCGTGGTTGTATTTGGGACCGAACTCGACTTGCTTGTCGGAGCTGAAGACCTTGGCATCGCGGTAGACCGCCACCAAATCGGCATGGCGCGTGAGGAAGTACGAGCCATCCGGCATGCGCTTGAAAGGCTCGGCCTCTCGTAACGCGGCGTAGACCGGGTAGGGGTTGTCCAGAAAATCACGCGGTAATGCGCGCAGGTCCAGCGATTGGGCAATTTCCTTGGCTCTTTCAGAAGAAAGTGGCGGGGTGATGTTGAGAGTGGATGTGTTCATGTTTTACGAGCGAGCCCCTGCTCGCGATTGTGCGCATCGCCAATTTTGACATTCGGCCGCAGGGGCGACCTCCCACGGGCGCAACACTATTCGGCCGCAGGGGCGACCTCCCACGGGAGCAACACCATTCGGCCGTAGGGGCGACCTCCCACGAGGAAAACACCATTCGGCCGCGGGGGCGACCTCCCACGAAGGCGTGGGGCAGGCTGTCTTTGGTGGGAGCGAGCCCCTGCTCGCGAATGGTCGACTGGGTCACGGCTTCAAAAAATCCTTGAGGGCTTGCAACACGCCTTCGGGCGCTTCGGTCATGAGCGAGTGGCCTGCGGGCAGCTTGACCACTTGGGGCTGCGCGCACAGATCGATCAGGCTTTGCGCGGCTTTGGGCGGGGTCATCTGGTCGGCGGTGCCCAGTACAAACAAAGTGGGGCATGGCACTTGGGGCATGGCTTTTTCAGCGCCGTTGTAAGTGTCGCAGGCCTTGAAGCCTAGATAGAACACATTGGCCTGAGTGTTGCTGGCCATAACGCGGCGCATGAGCGCTTTGTTGCCGCCATACAACCAAGTGCCCGGACCCAGTGCCGAGGGCGGTGGCGCCAGTGTGGAGTGAGAAAAGCTGTTCACCATGTCGATGGCCTTGGCAGGGGCGCTGACCGAAAAATCGAGCAAGGCAGGTGAGACGCGCATTGGGTAGGCCGTGCCCACCATCACCAAGTGACTCACGCGCCCGGGGTGTGCCTGGGCATCTTGTGCCGCTGCTTCTAGTGCAATGAGAGATCCAAAACTGTGCCCGATCAGCGCGGCCTGCGTGATGTTGAGTGCGTCAATCAGGGCGATGACGGTAGCCGCAGCTTCTTCGACGCTTTGAGGGGGTGGGCCGTCACTTTTGCAGTGTCCGGGCAAGTCGATGGCCAGCACGTTCCAGCCATGGTGGGCCAGGTAGCGGGTTTGCAAGATCCAAACGCTGTGGTCGTGCAGCACGCCGTGGATGAATACGGCAGTGGGCTGCGCTGGGTTGAAGGGCTTGCCGCCCGTGTAGGCGTAAAGGCTGTGGCCTTGGACATGGATGTTCATGCTCAGGCTCCCGCTTTTTCTGCCGCTTTAAGGGCTTTTTTCAGGTCGTCGATCAAGTCGTCCGGGTCTTCCAGGCCAATTGACAAGCGAATGGTGCCCGGGCCAATGCCACTGGCCACCAGGGCTTCGTCAGACATGCGGAAATGCGTGGTGCTGGCGGGGTGAATCACCAAGCTGCGGCAGTCGCCCACATTGGCCAGGTGACTAAAGACTTTGAGGGTTTCGATGAATTTTTGCCCTTGTGCCCGTGAACCTTTGATGTCGAAGCTGAACACCGAACCGGCCCCTCGGGGCAACAACTTTTTTGCCAAAGTGTGCGATGGGTGGCTTTCTAGCATGGGGTGGCCCACACGGCCGACCAAGGGGTGGCTGGCCAAAAATTGCACCACCTTTTCGGTGTTGCTCATGTGACGCGCCATGCGCAGGGGCAGGGTTTCGATGCCTTGCAAAATCAGCCAAGCGGTGTGCGGGCTCATGCAGGCACCAAAGTCGCGCAGGCCCTCGCGCCGAGCGCGCAGCAAAAATGCGCCCACAGTGCTTTCTTCGCTGAACACCATGTTGTGAAAGCCTTCGTAGGCCTGGCTCAGCTCGGCAAATTTGCCCGATTTTTCCCAGTCAAAGCTGCCGCCATCCACCACCAAGCCACCCACCACCGTGCCATGGCCCGATAAAAATTTGGTGGCCGAGTGGTACACCAGATCGGCCCCATGGTCGAAAGGCTTGATCAGCCAGGGCGAGGTCAGGGTGGAGTCCACCAGCAGGGGCACACCGTGTTCGTGCGCCAGGGTGCTGAGGGCTTCAATGTCCAAAATATCCAGGCCCGGGTTGCCCACGGTTTCGCCAAAAAACAGTTTTGTGTTGGGCTGCACGGCCGCCCGCCAAGCGTCCAGGTCGCCGGGTTTGACAAAGGTGGTGCTGATGCCAAAGCGGCTCAGGGTGTAGTGCAGCAGGTTGTGTGAGCCACCATACAAAGCTGTAGAGGCCACGATGTGCGAACCCGCTCCCATGAGGGTGGCAATGCTCAGGTGCAAAGCGGCCTGCCCGCTGGCCGTGGCGATGGCCCCAATACCGCCCTCAAGGGCTGAAATGCGCTGCTCCAAAACGGCATTGGTCGGGTTGCTGATGCGGCTGTACACATGGCCGGGGCGCTCTAGGTTGAACAGGGCCGCCGCTTGGTCGGTGGACTCGAACACAAAAGAGGTGGTCAGGTGAATCGGCACCGCCCGTGCGCCCGTGCTCGGGTCGGGCGCTGCGCCTGCGTGCAGAGCCAAGGTGTCAAAACCGGGGTCGCTGTATCCAGCCATAAAGGGTCTCCGAAAAAAGTTGCAGTGGGGCAAGCGCCAAGGCTTCCGTTTGAAGCTGATTGTGGGCTATATTGGCACCTATTCCAATTCAAAACGACCTTCAGGAGACCCACCATGCAAGTCAGCGACATTCTTCGTGTCAAGGGCGGCACTTTGTTCACGGTGCAGCCGGACGAACCCTTGTCTCGCGCCATGAACGACATGGCCGAAAAAGACCTGGGCTCACTGGTGGTCATGGCCCAAGGCAATTTGGTGGGCGTGCTGACTTTCCGCGAGGTGATTCAGCAAATTGTCAAAAACGGCGGACAAGTGGGGACCACCACGGTCAGCGAAGCCATGGACAAGCAGCCCCTGACCTGTTCCGGAGAAACCGCCATTGACGATGTGCGCCGCATGATGTTGGAGCACCATGCCCGTTACATGCCCGTGGTGGACAACCGCGTGTTGATGGGGGTGATCAGTTTTTATGATGTGGCCAAGGCGGTGGTGGACAGCCAGAACTTCGAAAACAAGATGCTCAAGGCCTATATCCGCGACTGGCCCGATGGTTCGGCAAATGAGGCGGAAGACGTGAAGGTGTGAATCAGCCAATTGACCGATTTCATCCGGTAAATAAAAAGGGCCTTGCGATGCAAGGCCCTTTTTCATGATGGACGCCGATAGGGTTATATAAGACGGCGTTGTTCATCCTTGAATCAAAGCTACGTGCAATTCCTTGATGGTGGTTAATTTTTTGGCCTCTTGACGAACAGGGCACTTACTTGTCGAGCAACTAAATATGGCATTGATGAAATGAATTAAATTTTATTTAATGTAATTAAATAATACAAAAAATTTATTTATTTTCAATATAAAATAAATTTTATTAATAAAATTGAAATTTTAATCTTGAGAAACCTGTAACCATGCAAACCCCCCCACTCATCCGGGTTGCCTTGGTGGATGACGATCCCCACTGTTTACAAATGTTTGTTGCCGCGGTGGATGCGCATCCGGCCATGGCGTTGGCGTTCACGGCCGGTACCGGGCAGGAAATGTTGGATTGGTTGCAAGACCACGAGCCCGATGTGTTGTTGGTTGATTTGGGCTTGCCGGATATCTCGGGTATCGAAATTGTCAAATTCGGCGCACAACATTGGCCGCAATTGAACATGGCAGTCGTCACTTTGTTCAGCGACGAGCCGCATGTGATGGCCTGCCTAGAGGCCGGTGCCATGGGCTACATCCTGAAGCAATCGGACAGCCTGGATGTGACTTCCACAATTTTGGAGATTCACAACGGCGGCTCCCCCATGTCGCCCAGCATTGCCCGCTATGTTTTAAAGCGCTTGCAAAAGCCCGCCCCCTTAAAGGTACCGGACATGTCCTTGCCCTATGTCCCGGGGATTCTGACCGAACGTGAACTCTCGATTCTGGATTACATCTCTCGAGGTTTTCGGGTGGCCGAGGTGGGCAAACTTTTGGCAATACAAAGCAGCACGGTCAGCTCGCACTTGAAAAGCATCTACATCAAATTGGCGGTTCACTCCAAAACCGAAGCGGTCTACGAAGCGGCACGCATGGGCCTGATCGGGACCTAAGCCTTGCCAAGTCCTTGCGCTCGTGTGAATCGGTGCACTGAGGCGCCGATGCGTGGTGCCGATGTTTTGTTTGTTAAGTCCTTAGTGCTGGCTACTGGAAAATTAATGACTGTCTTAAATTTGCATTTTTGGTGGTTTTGTTGTTTGTTAGTCAGCTTGGGTGCTGGGTCAACAAATGCCAGAGCGCAAGCGCTGGACGGACAAGTGCTCAAACTGGCACAGGCGCAAGTGGCCTACAACGCAAGCCAAACCTCACCCCCAGAAAAGGCCACACAGTCACTCGCTTGGCAGGCGGTGCGATTGCCCGACTCGTGGGTAGGCCATGTGCCTGGGCGTCAAGGCCTGGCTTATTACCGTTTGACATTCGATTCTTTGCCGACTTGGCGCGAAGATGATCGGCTCTTTTTGTACATCCCGCGTGTAGGTAATCGTTTTTCAGTGCATTTGAACGGTCACCCGATAGGCGCTTCGGGTGAGTTGACCCAGGTCGCTGAAGACCATGCCCACGAACCCCAGGGCTTTGATCTGCCGTCGGAAATTTTGCAACCCCTGTCGAACGAGTTGCTGTTGGAGGTGCATGGCGAGTTGGGGCGTTATGCCGGTTTGAGTGAGGCATGGGTTGGCCCTACCCGACTGGTGAAACCGATGTACAGTTTTCGCAAGGCTTGGCAAACCGGCGGGGCTTTGGTGGTGGTGGTTTTGGCGCTGATCATCGGACTGCTGGCCTTGGGTTTCGGGGGCGTGATGGGCGCTCGGATTCAGTTTATTTTTGGCTTGGCGGCTGTTTGTTGGGGCCTCCGAAACAGTTACATGCTGGTCACCGTGCCCCCGTTACCGCACCCTTGGTGGGGCGTTCTGATCGACTTGCTTTATGGCATGGCCATCGTGTTGTTGTCTTTCAGTATTTTGTTGACCTTGCGAAAAAAGAACCGCCTGTCAGATGTTGTTTTGGGCCTGATGTTGGTGGCCACGCTGATCATGCCTGCGCTCTATGGTTGGACGGGGATTTTTGCATTCCGCCAAAATTGGTTGCTGATTTTGCTAGGCGGTGTGGCGCTGGTTTCTGGGGTGGTGCTCAGGCATGGTTGGCGCGTGAGGAATTTCGATTCCAATGCCTTGAGCCTCAGTGCCCTGATCGCCCTGAGCCTGGCGTTGTACGACCATGTGGCCATCTTTTACTTGTCTTCGGGCTACAGCAACCTGGCGCTGGCCAAGTATGCATTTCTCTTTATCCTGTTGGCCATGAGCACATTGCTCATGCGGCGTGTTTTTCGCAGCATCAACACGGCCAAGCGGTTTCGTGTTCGGCTGCAAAGTCGATTGGACCGTGCGGGAGCCCTGATTTCACGCTTTCATGACGAGCGGGAAAAAAAACGGATACAGGAGGCGGAAATGGGCGAAAGAATGCGCTTGTTGCAAGAGATGCACGATGGCGTGGGGGCCCATTTGGTGGTCTTGCATTGCATGGTGCGCAATGCCGAGTCATCTCGGCTGGACATGGAAAACCAGTTGAGTCAGGCGACTTTGGCTTTGCGCGACAGCTTGGATACGCTGCAGGGCGAGCCGCAAACTTGGCTCATGGTGTTGGTCAAACTTCGTGACACGCTGGAGTCCAGGTTGTCTCACGCGGGCATTGAATTGTCTTGGCAAGTAGAAAATTTGGGCGAATTGCCCTTGCCCAGTTTGGATGCGCAACGCCATTTCAGGCTGTTGTTGAGTGAATGCGTCACCAATGTCATCAAGCACGCCTCTGCAACCCAGGTGGAAGTTCAGGCTTTTCGCCAATCCGATGCGACCCAATCTGGCTGGGTGCTTCGCTTGTCGGACGATGGTTGTGGTTTAAGCGGCAGCAAAACCTCCGGTTATGGCATGGGCAACATGTTGGCCCACGCAAAAGCCATGCTGGCCCAGTTGCGCGTGACCGACAGGTTCCCGGGCACTTGCATTGAAATCGGGTTTTTGCAGCCCGGTTAATGTTTCGCCACCCCTTTTGCCGCTCTGGGATAATCCCAGCCCATGAGCGGCAATACCTTTGGAAATCTCTTCGCAGTCACCAACTTTGGTGAATCCCACGGCCCGGCCATTGGCTGCGTGATCGACGGCTGCCCGCCCGGCATGCCCTTGAGTGAGGCCGACATTCAGCCCGACTTGGACCGGCGCCGCCCAGGCACCAGCAAATTTGTCACCCAGCGCAACGAGCCCGATGCCGTGCAAATTGTCTCGGGCGTGTACCAAGGGCTGACCACGGGTACCCCGATTTGCCTGCTGATTCAGAACACCGACCAGCGCAGCAAAGACTATGGCGACATCTTGCAGACTTTTCGCCCCGGCCATGCCGATTACACCTATTGGCGCAAATACGGCTTGCGCGACCCACGCGGTGGCGGCCGGTCCTCGGCGCGACTGACCGCCCCGATGGTGGCGGCAGGGGCGGTAGCTAAAAAGTGGCTCAAAGCCAAGTTTGGCACCACTTTTGTGGGCTGCATGACCCAAATTGGCGATTTGCCCATCGGCTTTGAAAGTTGGGAGCATGTGCCCCATAACCCATTTTTTGCCCCCATCGCCAATGTTTCGGCGCTGGAAGACTACATGAACGCCCTGCGCAAATCAGGCGATTCTTGCGGCGCACGTTTGCGGGTAGTGGCCCAGGGCGTGCCCGTGGGCTTGGGCCAGCCCCTGTTTGACAAAATCGATGCCGACATTGCTTTTGCCATGATGGGTATCAATGCTGTCAAAGGTGTCGAAATCGGCGCAGGCTTTGGTTGCGTCACCCAAAAAGGCAGCACCGCAGGAGACACCCTCACGCCCGATGGCTTTGTGGGCAACAATGCGGGGGGCGTATTGGGGGGCATCAGCACCGGGCAAGACATTGAAGTGTCGATTGCCGTCAAGCCCACCAGCTCCATTTTGATTGCGCGTGACTCGATTGACTCGACCGGTCAGCCCACCGAGGTCATCACAAAAGGGCGTCACGACCCCTGCGTAGGCATCCGGGCCACCCCAATTGCCGAAGCCATGCTGGCATTGGTGCTCATGGAGCACGCCCTGCAGCACCGCGCCCAGTGCGGCGACGTGCAGCACGATCTGCCCCCCATCCCAGCCGCCCGGCCCTGATGCGCATGTCTGCAGGCGCGAGCCCCTGCGCGCGAAGTGCCACCCCCCCCTTGGGAGCGAGCCCCTGCGCGCGAAGTGCCAACTCCCCCGTAGGAGCGCGCCCCTGCGCGCGAATGCTTGAACAGGCACGAGGAGTCAGGTTCCCCGTGGGAGCGTGCCCCTGCGCGCGAATGTGCAAAGTGGCTCAACAAGCATTCGGCCGCAGGGGCAGCCTCCCACAAAGAAAATGCAAACCCAGTCAAAACCCTTCGGCTTTTGTGGGAGCGCGCCCCTGCGCGCGAAGTGCTAACACCCCTGTAGGAGCGCGCCCCTGCGCGCGAATGCTTGAACGGGCTCTGACCACAGCACAGTCACAGGCACAGTCACTACAGCGTGTGGCCCCAAAGATTCGGGCGAGGCAGGGGCAGTTTTATGGCTGAGCGACGTCAACTCTTGCCTTTTGCGGCGCTTTCGGCCAGCTACTTTGCGCACATCGGGTTCTTCAACCCCTATTTGCCCCTGTGGTTGCAAGACATGGGCTTGAGCTTGCTGACCATCAGTGTGCTCACGGCCGTGCAAGCCGCCACCCGCCTTTTTGCGCCTTATGCCTGGGGGGCCGTGAGTGACCGCACCGGGGAGCGCGTGAAGTTGTTGCGCTTGGGGGCCGGGGTGGCTTTTGCCTCGGCTTGCCTGCTGTTTTGGGACTGGGGGCCCGTCGGGCTGGGTGTGGTGTTGCTGGTCATGTTCACCCACACCAGTTCCATGATGCCCATGAGTGAGGCCGCTATGGCGCATTTGGTCAGCCAGGGTGGGGGGTTTGACACCAAACGCTATGGCCGGGTGCGACTTTGGGGTTCCATGGGTTTTTTGGTCACGGTGTTTTTGGCGGGTACTTGGTTTGAAGCCTTCGGCATGAAGCATTTTCCGGGCTGGACGGTGGTGACCTTGGGGGCCGTTGTGATCAGCGTTTGGTGGCTGCCTGACCACAAAGAGTCCGCGCACTCGGTGGATGCACATTTGCCAGTATGGCCGGTTTTGCGCCAAAAAGCTGTGCGGTGGTTTTTGGCTTCCACATTTTTTCATGTCTTGTCTCACATCGGCATTTATGTCTTTTTCTCGCTGTATCTGGACGCCTTGGGCTACAGCAAAACCATGATCGGATTGCTGTGGGCGGTGTCGGTAGCGGTTGAAATTGGCTGGTTTTATTACCAATCGCGGTGGTTACCTCGCATGCCTTTGACAGCTTGGTTGGTGGTGTGCTCGGCCATCATGGTGCTGCGCATGGGCCTGACTGCCGCGTGGGCCGATGTGTTGTGGGTGTTGTTGTTGGCGCAAACTCTGCATGCCGTGACTTTTGCCACGCACCACACGGTTTGCATTGCCTTGATTTCGCATCACTTCCCGGGCCGGTTGCGCGGTCGGGGCCAAGCGCTTTACACCATCACTGCTTACGGTTTCCCGGGTGTTTTGGGGGCTTTGCTGGGAGGCGTCATCAGTGAGCGATGGGGCCTAGCGAGTGTGTTCTGGGTCAGTCTGGTCATCAGCATGGTGGCCACATTTACCGCCTACCGGGTCTGGCGCTTGCAGCACCCGCGCAGTCCATCTGCCGTTGCCTGAAAACATTTTGTGATTTTGCTGAACCGTTGAATAAGCCCATGACTTCTGCCGCATTGCCCGAATTTTTGTCCCCAGCACAGCATGCAACTTTGGCCGACGCGCAACGCCTGCAAACCCAACAGAACGGTGCTCAAACGGTTTGGCACGCTTGGGGGCTGGCCCGACCCGCCACCGTGGTTTTGTTGCACGGCGGCAGCGGCAGCTGGACCCACTGGGTGCGCAACATCGCGGCCTTGAGTGATGCCGGTTGGTGTGTGTTGGTGCCCGATTTGCCGGGTTTTGGTGACTCTGATTTGCCAGAGGGCTGTTCGGATGTCGATGCCTTGCCAGCCCATTTGCACGCTGGATTGCAACAACTGCAAAGCCGGGGCTTAGTGTGTGGCCCTGTGAGTCTGGTGGGGTTCTCTTTTGGGGGTATGGCCGGGGCCTTGTGGCTGGCCGAGCATCCGCAAGACGCTGCTCATTTGGTGTTGGTTGGGGCCCCGGGCATGGGCTTCACCATTGCTGAGCGCGTTCCGCTCAAGGGCTGGCGGCATTTGCCCAGCCCTGAAGCCCAAGAACAAGTCCACCGATACAACCTGATGGCCTTGATGCTGCAAGAGCCAAGTGCGCTGGATGACTTGGCTTTGGCCTTGCACACGGCCAACGTGGAGCGTGACCGCATGCCGCGCAGACGCTTGTCGTCTACCGACATCGTGGCCAAAGCCTTGCCGCGTTTGCAAGCCAAAGTGAGCGCTATTTATGGTGAGCACGACGCGCTGTACCGCAGCCGCCTGCCCGAATTGCAAGCCGCCATGCAAAGCTGGGTGCCCCATTGGGGCCAGTGGCACACCGTGCCGGGCGCAGGGCACTGGGTGCAATACGAGGCGGCCGAGGCCTTCAACGCGGCCTTGTTGCAAACGCTGAAGGCCTAGAACTTCGGGCTTGGCCTTGGGCGTTTCAGCTTAAATCAAGCCTTGGTGTTGGCCGCAACCGCAGACACTGCGGCGCGCAGACCCAGCAGATAGCTGTCCACCCCGAACCCGGCGATTTGGCCTTTGGCAACGTCGGCGATCACCGAATGGTGGCGAAACGCCTCGCGGGCATGGATGTTGGACATGTGCACTTCAATGATCGGGCATTTCAATATGGACAACGCATCGCGGATGCCATAGCTGTAATGCGTCCAGGCTCCGGCATTGATGACCACCGCCTGCACTCCATCGCCATGAGCTTGGTGAATGCGTTCGGCCATTTCACCCTCGATATTGGTCTGAAAGCAGGTCACTTTCGCGCCCAGTTGGCTGCCCAGCGCAGTCACTTGGGCATTGATTTCGTCCAGCGTCACGGTGCCGTATTGGGCGGGGTCGCGTTTGCCAAACATGTTCAGGTTGATGCCGTGCAGGACAAGTATGTTCATGGTGTGTGCTCGATCGGAATGAGGGGCTGGGAAGCAGGGTGAATTGGGTGGTGTTTTTGTGATTGTCCGTGATTTGCGGCAATATCATGCCCGAAACAAAGCGTCACCGAAGCAGAAAACCCTACTTCGCCTCCTTGGCTTTTTGTCCCTTGCACGCTTTATCAGACCCTGGAAGATGCCCATGACCCCCCTGAAAATTGATTTTGTTTCTGACATTGCTTGCCCTTGGTGCGCCGTGGGCTTGGGGGCCCTAGAAAAAGCGCTGGAGCGCTTGCAAGGGCAAGTGCAGGCCGATCTGCATTTTCAGCCCTTCGAGTTGAACCCCCACATGCCCCCGGGCGGGCAAGATCTGGGCGAGCACTTGACCGAAAAATATGGCTCCACCCCCGAGCAGCAGGCCCAAATACGCCAGACCATTGCCCAACGCGGGGCCGAAGTGGGTTTTGAGTTTCACCCCGGGGGTCGGGGCCGTGTTTACAACACCTTTCAGGCGCACCGTCTGTTGCATTGGGCCGAAAGCCAAGGGGCTGGGGCGCAACATGCGCTTAAAAAAGCATTTTTGGAAGCCTACCAAGGGCGCGCCGAATGCGTGGAAGACCCCGAGGTTTTGCTGGCGGGCGTGAGCGCGGCAGGCCTGAACGTGGCGGCGGCCCGTGAGGTGCTTGAAGGCGAAGCCCACACCGCCGAGGTTCGTGAGCGCCAGCAGTTTTATGCCCAAGCAGGCATCCGCTCGGTGCCCGCCATCATCATCAACGACAAACACCTGATCTCGGGTGGGCAGCCGGTTGAAGTGTTCGAACAAGCCTTGCGCCGCATTGCTTCTGGCGAAGTGTCTTGAGGCCTGAATTAGACGAATAGGGAGCCCGCATGCACCGCCGTGAATGGTTAAAGCGATTAGGGCAGCCGGTGTTGGCCGCGGCCCCATTGGGTGCCTGGCTGGCTTGGCAACCCGTGAGGGCACAAACCGCCACCACTTCATCAACCCCCGCCGAGCCGATAACCCAGAGTGAGTTGGCCCGTATTTGGGCTCGCGAAAAGGGTGTTTTGTTGATTCGTCATTCGGCCACAGAGGCCGGGCTGGGCGATCCGCCGGGTTTTAAGTTGGGCCAATGCGCCACCCAGCGCAATTTAAGCGAGCAAGGGCGGCAAGAATCCCGCGCCATGGGCGACTGGATGCGCAAGCACAACTTCAAGCCCGATGCCGTGAAAACCAGCCAATGGTGCCGTTGCCAAGATACGGCGCGGCTGGCTTTTGGCCAGGCCGAAGATTGGCCTGCCCTCAACTCCACATTTGCAGGGCAGGGTGATGCTGCGGCCCAACTCAAAGCCCTGAAAGAACGCTTGCTCACCCTGCCCGCAGGGCGAACCGAGGTCTGGGTCACGCACCAAGTCATCATGACCGGACTCACTGGCGCCTACCCCAGCATGGCCGAAGGCTTTGTGGTGAACAGACAAGGGGTCTTGTTGGCGCGTGGCCCCATGGCGGCATAACCGCATGACCGCCTAAAAGGAATCTATCTCATGCAAGAAACCAACACCGCCGTGGCCCGAATGACCGTTTACTTTGACGGCTCTTGTCCCATGTGCCGCCGCGAAATCGCCATTTACCAGCGCTTGCCCCAAGCCGCCGCCCTGGCGTGGGTTGATGTGAGTGCGGGAGAAAATTTGGGGGCCGATTTGAACTGCCAAGCCGCCATGGCCCGCTTTCATGTGCGCGACCCGCAGGGCCGCTTGTTCAGCGGTGCGGCCGCGTTTTCACAAATGTGGCGCATGTTTCCGGGCTGGCGCTGGTTGGGCTATTTGTCGGCTTGGCCGCCCTTGTCGTGGATGTTTGAAGGGGCGTACAGGTTGTTTTTGCCGATTCGCCCCGCTTTGCAGCGGCAAGTGCGGCGCTGGTCTGGGGAATAACCATGACTGTGCGAGGCTTGGCATGGCTGGGCGTCACCCGGGGTAAGCGCATCGGTGCTTATATATGCAGGGGCTGGGTGGTGTGGTTGACCTTGTTCGTTTGCTTAGGGGGCTTGGCAAGCCAATCGCATGCCCAAGTGGGCGACAAAGTTCGTTTGCCCGCATTTGCCATTGACCGGACCGAGGTCACCATTGGCCAGTTTGA
>CAMDXR010000040.1 GCA_945877725.1 Limnohabitans sp. Rim8 | reverse complement strand
CCAAGCTTGGACGCCTGTTACCGCCATTTGGACCAACGATAATCCAGCCCATGTCATCCCATAAAGTGTTGTTCGGCTTTCATGCCGTGGGCGTTCGCCTCAAGATCGCCCCCCAATCCGTTGTTGAAATCCACTACGAGGTCACGCGCCGCGATGCCCGCATGCGGCAGTTCATCGACAAAGCCCGTGATTCGGGCATGCGCCTGATTGAATCCGATGGTTTGCGCTTGGCCAAACTGGCTGGGGGTCATGGTCATCAGGGTGTGGTGGCCATGGTGGCCCCGATTCCCCAAATTCACTCGCTGGACGATTTGCTCGACAGCGTGGAAGGGCCACCGCTGTTGTTGGTGCTTGACGGGGTGACCGATCCGCACAACCTAGGCGCTTGCCTGCGGGTGGCCGATGGGGCAGGGGCCCACGCCGTGATTGCCCCCAAAGACCACGCGGCGGGCATCAACGCCACCGTGGCCAAGGTGGCCAGCGGTGCCGCTGAAACCATGCCGTATTTCATGGTCACCAATTTGGCGCGCACCTTGGGCGAACTGAAAGAACGCAGTATTTGGGTCGTCGGCACCAGCGACGATGCGCCCCGCAACGTTTACCAAGCCGATTTGAAAGTGCCCACGGCCTTGGTTTTGGGGGCCGAGGGGGCCGGTATGCGGCAACTCACTCGCAAAAACTGCGATGAACTGGTCAGCATTCCGATGCGGGGTGCGGTAGAGAGCCTGAACGTCTCGGTGGCCAGCGGCGTTTGCCTGTACGAAGCTTTGCGTCAAAGGACCCTGTCATGAAACCCTACAAAAACATTATTTTGTTAGCCGCAACGATTTCACTGGGTCTGTTGGGGGCGTGCACCCAAGAGCAACAAAACAAGATCAGCCGGGATATCCAGAATTGGACCGGAACGAACGGCGTCATGGAGGTCTATGCCGGCGACAAAGTGGTGCGTCGTTTTCTGAAGGTGGACAAGGTCAGTACGGCTTTGGGTACAGATGACGGCAAGCCGCGCGCCTACCGCTTTGGTTATGGCGTGCTGGACGAAAACCTGAACATGATCGCGGACCCGGGCGAGAAAAAAGTTTATTTCGAAGTCAGTGATTTTTCTAACACCGTATTTTTCGAAAATCCACGCTGAATCTACGAAAAAAACACGCGGATTAAACCCAACCCAGCCCGCCCAGCAAGGCCCCCAGGCCAATCAGCCACAGCATGTGAACCTGGGTGCGCCAGACCAGCAGGGTGGTCAGAGCGGTTAAGGCATACACAGGCCAATCGCGGCTTGGTTGGTTGTGGCTCAGGGTCAGCAGCCAAGCGGTGGACAGCAGCAGCGCGATCACGATGGGGGACATGCCTGCTTTAAAAGCCCGAATCCCGATTTTTTCTCGGTGCTGGTGTGCCCAACTCGTGGCCAGGTAGGTCAATACCGATGACGGCAACATGATGCCGACCATGCTCACCAAGACCCCTAAACAAGCCAAACCCACACTGACCCCCGCGCCCCCCAGGCTGGCCCCAGCGTTCAGGCCCACGTTCCAACCCATCAGGGCGACAAACAAAATATTCGGGCCGGGCGCGGCTTGCGCCAGCGCAATCGAGGAGGTGAACTGTGCATCGCTCAACCAATGGGTCTCGTCTACTAAATAGCGGTGCATCTCTGGGGCGGCGGTGATGGCACCTCCCACAGCCAACAAAGAAAGCGACGCGAAGTGGTTAAAAAGACTCAGCCAGTCTTGCGCTGAGAGTTGAAGCACAGGGTTCATGGCGCTTCACCCGTGCGGCTGACTTGTTTGGCCAGTTGCCCATAGGCCCAGGCGCAGGCCACCAAGCCTGTGCCCAGCAACACATAAGCCAGCGGCCAGCGCATTAAGCCGACCCCTGCAAAACTGGCACAAGCCAGGGCAATGCACATGGGCATGCCCATAGGGTTGCGCTTCAAGGCACCCATCAACTTAAGGCCCACGGCCGCAATCAAACCGGCAGAAACGGCCCCCATGCCCCGCAAAGCACCTTGTGCCCAAGCCGCATCGGACACGCTGCCAAAGGCCACGGCCAGCAGCAAGACCACCCCCAAAGGCGCGACCAACATGCCCGCCAACGCCGCCAAAGCGCCGCGCCAGCCAAAGTAGCGGCCCCCAATCATCAAGGACAAATTGACCACGTTGGGGCCCGGCATGATTTGGGCCACTGCCCAGTCTTCAACAAACTGTTCGCGCGTCATCCAGCGCTTTTTGTCCACCAACTCGCGCTGCACCACGGCCAGCACCCCGCCAAACCCCTGCAAGGCCAGCAGGGTGAAAGAGACAAACAAATCGGTTTTGGAGCGCGGATGGTTCAAGGGCACGGTTTCTTGCATGGGCAGGATTATCCCAGCGGGTGATCGGCCAACTCCAGCCATGCCAACTGACCCCGACCGCTCTCGTTCAGGCGAGCTTGCAGGGCAGCGGCCTGCGTTTCGGGCAAAGCAAAGTGCAAAGTCACCAAACTGCCATGCGCCACCTTTTGCAGCAGGGCTTGGGCCAACTCCAGCTCGCGCCGGACCAGCCCCTCTAGGGCATAAGGCACGCTGCAGGCCAAGTGCCTTTGCTTGATTAAAGCGATCTTTTCTGACGTCAATAAAGCCTGGGCCACGGCATCGGTGTAGGCCCGCACCAGCCCCCCAGCGCCCAACTTCACACCCCCGAAATAGCGCACCACAGACGCCATCACCCCCTCCAGATCCTGGTGCCGCAACACCTCTAACATGGGCCGGCCCGCCGTGCCACCGGGTTCGCCATCGTCGTTCGCCGCCGATTGGCCTCCGGCCAACAGCGCCCAACAAACATGGGCGGCATCCGGATGCTGCGCCTTGAGCTGGGCCACACGGGCCAAAGCCTCCTCGCGACCCGCTACGGGTTCGACGCAAGCCAAAAAGCGGCTTTTTTTAATGACCAGTTCAAACTGGGCGGGCTGGGCGAGGGAAAAGGGCATGTATTGGGAACGTTAAAGGGGCATTGTCCGACAATGTGCAAGCCCACCCCCTAGCCCCTACACTAGCGGGTTATCCCGATGCCCTGCCCATGAACGCCTTTGTCGACGTCTCCTTTTTTCCCCGCGATGCCAAGCCGCTGACCAGTTACCGCAAGTACTGGGCGCAACGCTTTGGCACGGCCCCGTTTTTACCAATGAGCCGCAGCGAAATGACGCAATTGGGTTGGGACAGTTGCGACATCGTGCTGGTCACGGGCGATGCCTATGTCGACCACCCGAGCTTTGGCATGGCAGTGATCGGTCGGATGCTGGAAAACCAGGGGTTTCGGGTGGGCATCATCGCCCAGCCCGACTGGACCAGCGCCGAGGCCTTCAAGGCGCTGGGCAAACCTAATTTGTTTTGGGGCGTGACCGCAGGCAACATGGATTCCATGATCAACCGTTACACGGCTGACCGCAAAATCCGCTCAGATGACGCCTACACGCCGGGCGATGTTGGGGGCAAGCGCCCTGACCGCGCTGCCATTGTTTACAGCCAGCGTTGCCGCGAGGCGTTCCCGGATACGCCCATTGTCTTGGGCGGTATTGAGGGGAGTTTGCGCCGCATTGCACATTACGACTATTGGTCCGACAAAGTGCGCCGTTCGGTGGTGGTGGACAGCAAGTGTGACCTCTTGCTTTATGGCAATGCCGAGCGCGCCATTGTTGAAATTGCCCACCGTTTGGCCGCTCGCGAACCGGTTCAGCAGATCACCGATGTGCGGGGCACGGCATTTGTGCGCCGATCCACCCCCGAGGGTTGGTTTGAAATTGACTCCACCAGCGTGGACACGCCCGGTCATGTCGAGGCGCACATCAACCCTTATTTGATAATTTCGGACCAGGCCCGGGAGCAGGGCGCGACCTGCGCCCGTGAAGAAGAGGCCAAAGCCGTGGCCGATGGCGAAAACCAGAAGGTTCAGCCTTTGCGTTTTGTGCCCAACGCCAGCCAAGGTGCCACCGCCAGCATTCGCTTGCAGGGGCAAGCTCCCACGGGGGAGGCGCCTTCGGGGGAGGCGCCTTCGGGGGAGGAGCCTTCGGGGGTGCAATCACCAGCGTCTGCGGGCATTCGCTTGCAGGGGCAAGCTCCTACAGGGGAAGCTTCTACAGGGGGAGGTTCTGCAGAGGACGTGTCTAAGGGTGAAGTTGATCGAGGGGCCGCAGGTGTGCAGGCGGCTTCTTCGTGGGAGCGAACCCCTGCTCGCGAAGGTATTTCTGCGATTGCGGACCAGTTGCGCGGCAAGGGTACGCACAAGGTGGCACCACGCGACAAAAGCGTGATCCGCTTGCCCAGTTACGAGCAAGTCAAGTCGGATGCCGTGCTGTATGCCCATGCCAACCGCGTGTTGCACCTCGAAACCAACCCCGGCAATGCCCGTTGCTTGGTGCAGGCGCACGGCGAGGGCCATACCGCCCGCGATGTCTGGATCACGCCGCCACCGATTCCCTTGACCACCGCCGAGATGGATCTGGTGTTCGACTTGCCTTATGCCCGCAGCCCGCATCCCCAATATGCGGATGAAAAGGGTGGCCACGATGGCGTGACCAAGATTCCCGCCTGGGAGATGATTCGTTTCAGCATCAACATCATGCGCGGGTGTTTCGGGGGCTGCACTTTTTGCTCCATCACCGAGCACGAAGGCCGCATTATCCAAAGCCGTTCCGAAGCCTCGGTAATCCGTGAGGTCGAGGAAATCCGCGACAAAGTGAAGGGTTTCACAGGGGTCATTTCAGACCTGGGTGGCCCCACAGCCAACATGTACCGACTGGGTTGCCGCACCCCCGAGATCGAGTCGGCCTGCCGCAAACCGAGTTGCGTGTTCCCCGGTATTTGCCAGAACCTGACCACCGATCACGGTCCTTTGATCAACATGTACCGCCGTGCCCGCAATCTGAAAGGCATCAAGAAAATCCTGATTGGTTCCGGTTTGCGCTACGACCTGGCCGTGCAATCGCCCGAATACGTGAAAGAACTGGTGCAGCACCATGTGGGCGGTTACCTGAAGATTGCCCCCGAGCACACCGAGGGCGGCCCGCTCTCCAAGATGATGAAGCCGGGCATCGGCACTTATGACCGTTTCAAGTCGATGTTTGACAAATACAGTGAAGAAGCGGGCAAAAAACAGTTTTTGATCCCGTATTTCATTGCCGCTCACCCGGGCACCAGCGACGAAGACATGATGAATTTGGCCGTCTGGCTGAAAAAGAACGGTTTCCGGGCCGACCAAGTACAGACCTTCTACCCCAGCCCCATGGCCACCGCCACGGCCATGTACCACACCACCCGTAACCCGCTGCGCAAAATCACCCGCGACAGCGAAAAGGTGGACGTGGTCAAAGGTGACAAACGCCGCCGTTTGCACAAAGCCTTTTTGCGCTACCACGATGCCAACAATTGGCCCTTGCTGCGCGAGGCCCTCAAGGCCATGGGCCGATCAGACTTGATTGGCAACGGCAAGCACCACCTGATTCCCCTGTGGCAACCCCTGAACGAAGACGGTTACCAAAGTGCGCGACGCAAAAACAGCACGGGGGCGGGCGAAAAAGCGTCGGTGTCATTGTCCACCTTGCCTAAGCGTTCCGGTCAACCCAAGAAGGGGCAGTTACTGACCCAGCACACGGGTTTGCCACCGCGGCGCAAAAGCTGATTGAACTTTGGCTTGAGCTTCAAGCCGCTTGTTTTGTAGCTGGGGCCACGATGCAGCGCACCCCTTGCTCGCGCATCATTTGCTCAAAGCGGGCATCTGGTGGGAGATCGGTGAACAGCGTGTGAACGGCTTTGAGTGGGGCCATTTCAATCATCGCGGCGCGCCCGAATTTGCTGTGATCGGCCACCAACCAGACTTGGCTTGATTGCTCAACAATGGCCCTTGCCACCATCACCTCGCGCATGTCGTAGTCGCGCAGGGTGCCATCGGTGTCCAGGCCACTGATCCCGATCAAGCCGATGTCCACCCTGAATTGACGTATAAAAGCCAGCGCTGCTTCACCCACCACGCCCAGGTCTTCGTGTCGCACCGTGCCCCCGGCGACCACCACTTCGCATTGGGGATTGGCGGCCAAAATACGCGCCACATGCAGGTTGTTGGTCACGACCCGCAGGCCCTTGTGCTGTAAAAGTTCGTTGGCCACGGCTTCGACCGTGGTGCCAATGTTCATGAACAGGCTGGCTCCGTCGGGAATGGCCAAGGCCACTTGTTTGGCAATATTTTGTTTGTCTTGGGCCTGTGCACGTTGCCGTTCTGCGTATGCCATGTTTCGGCTTGACGAGTCCACCACCCGCACGCCCCCGTGAAAGCGCTCCAGCATGGCGGCCTCGGTCAGGCGTTGAATGTCGCGACGTGTGGTTTGCAAGGTCATACCGAACTGCTCGGCCAAGGCCTCGGTTTTGACGCTGCCTTGCTCTCGCACGGCTTGCAAGATGGCAAGTTGTCTGGGGTTGATGGACATGGTTCAGGATATGCGCTTTGCGTCTAGGGGTCTTCACTGATAGGGGCAAGAATACCTCAAAGACCCATTGTTTTCTATATACAATCAAAAACAATCATTTTAAATCATCTTATTTTGATTGTTTAAGGATTTTTTTGACCATTCCATCCTCTGATACCTTTGCCGATACCGCTTCTTTTGATCCTCAAAGTGTTTGGGATTTGTTGGTCATTGGCGGCGGGGCCACGGGCCTGGGTGTGGCTTTGCAAGCGGCACTAGAGGGTCGAAAGGTCTTGTTGGTTGAAGCGCGTGACTTTGCCAGTGGCACATCTTCCCGTTCCACCAAGCTGTTGCATGGGGGCGTGCGCTACTTGGCGCAAGGGCGTTTGAGGTTGGTCTACGAGGCACTGCGTGAACGGTCCACCGTATTGGGCTTGGCCCCTCATCTGGCACAGCCTTTGTCTTTTGTCGTGCCTGCGAGCAGCAGGTGGTCTTGGGCCTGGACGGTCTTGGGGCTGAAGGTTTACCAATGGTTGTCCGGCCGCTTGAGCTTGGGGGCTACTGTGGCAATTTCCCGCGCCGCCTTAGCGCGTTGCGCTGCCGGATTGCCCCTGCTATCGGGTCGTTTTGTGGGGGGCGTGCGCTACTGGGATGGGCAGTTTGAAGACGCCCGTTTGGCCTTGGCACTGGCCAAAACCGCCCAACGTGCCGGAGCCAGTGTGCACAACCACACCCGAGTGACGGCCTTGACATGTGGCCCCCAAAGCGCATCGCCCAGCCAAGACACAAGCCCTAAAACAAGCCCTGAAACAAACCCCATAACGCACACAAAGCCATCCGAAAAGGCCCAATGGCAAGTAGGTTTGCTGGACGAGCGTACCGGCTTGACCCGAACGGTTCAAGCCGCTTGTGTGGTCAATGCAACCGGCGTTTGGGTGGATACATTGCGCCGCATGGCATTACCACAAGGGGCTCATTCACCCGAACTCAAGGCCTTGGTTACCCCCAGCCAGGGGGTCCATATTGTGGTGTCGCGGGCATGTTTGCCCATTCATGAAGCGGTGTTGATTCCCAACACCTCTGACGGGCGGGTTTTATTCGCCGTACCTTGGTTGGGTGCAACCGTGATCGGCACCACCGACACCCCGCGCAGCGACGCCCCTGATGAACCCTTGCCCATGCAGGCCGAACTTGATTTTTTGTTTACGGAAAGTCGCAAATCTTTGGGCGTCACCATCACCTCGGCCGATGTGCGCAGCGTGTGGGTAGGGCTCAGGCCCTTGGTCGGGGGCAGCGATTCGGGGGCCACCAGCCACATGTCGCGTGAGCACCTGATTCAGCGCGAAGCCCATGCTTTGTACACCGTGACCGGCGGCAAATGGACCACCTACCGTGTCATGGCCGAAGAGGTGATGCAAGCCATCCAAAGCCATGCAGATTTACCTCCAACACCACCCGGCACAGGCGATACCCGCCAACACCTTTTGGTGGGCGCACCTTCAAGCCCTGCGCCGCAGCACGCCATCAGCGATGCGCCCGGGCTTCATTTGTGGGGCACCGAGGCCGACCAGGTTTTGGCCCTGCCGGGCGCGCAAATCCATCTGGGCATGGGTTTGACCGAGGCCATGGTGCGGTTTTCGGCCCGCAACGAATGGGTTTTTACGGTCGAGGATATGCTTGCACGGCGTTGGCGAGCCCTGTTTCTAGACGCTCGTCAGGCCGCCCTGATGGCCCCTGCAGTGTCCAGTCTGTTGCAAGAAGAAACCGGGCTGGACCCCAAACTGGATGATTTTCTAGCGCTTTGCCAGCGTTACACCTTGGCGCACTGATTCAATTTTTAATACAAACACCCAATCACTGGAATTTTGTTTTGAGCACGAACACCACAACCCAACCCGGCAGCACACGTTACGGCATCATTGGCTGCGGCATGATGGGCCAAGAGCATTTGCGCAACATTGCCTTGTTGCCAGGCGCAAAAGTTAGCCGCATTTACGAGCCCGATGCCGACATGTTGGCCCGCAGCCTGGCCTTGGCTCCCGGTGCCCAAAGTGCTGCCAGCTTGACCGAAGTGGTGATGTCCCCCGACGTGGATTGTTTGGTGATCGTCAGTCCCAACTTTTGCCATGCTGACCAATTACGCGAAATTGCGCGTTTGCGCCCCTTGCCCCTGCTGCTCGAAAAACCGGCCTGCACCGAACTGGAAGACGTTCGGCAGTTGGCGCTTTTGCAAGCCCACTACCCCGCACCGATCTGGGTTGCCATGGAGTACCGCTACATGCCTCCGGTGGCCTTGCTGGCCAAAGAGGTTCATGAGCAAACCCACACGGGCCCAGTCCGCATGCTCACCATCCGTGAGCACCGCTTTCCGTTTTTGGTCAAAGTGGGGGACTGGAATCGGTTTAACCGTTACACCGGCGGCACGCTGGTCGAAAAGTGCTGTCACTTTTTTGACCTCATGCGGCACTTGACCCAAAGCGAGCCCGTGCGCGTTTACGCCTCTGCAGGGGCAGACCACAACCACCAAGATGAACGTTACCCCGATGGCACGCCAGACATTTTGGACAACGCCTATGTGATTGTTGACTTTGCATCGGGCCAGCGGGCCATGCTGGAGTTGTGCATGTTTGCAGAAGGCGCGCGCTACCAGGAAGAAATCTCGGTGGTTGGGCCCTTGGGCAAAGCCGAATGTTTTGTGCCTGGCCCTGGCCGCTTCTGGCCTGCGCACTTGGGCGATGCCCCGGTGCCCAAATTGGTGGTCAGCCCGCGTGAACCCAAAGGACCGCGCGAATTGGATGTGCCCGTCGACCCCGTGGCTCTGGCGGCGGGAGACCACAACGGGTCAACCCTGTACCAACACCAAAAGTTCAATGCCGTGGTGCGTGGGCAAGGCCAAGTGGAGGTGACTTTAAAGGACGGTTTGCGCGCCGTGGTGATGGGCTTGGCGGCACAAGAATCAGCACGCACTGGTCAAGCCATTGACCTGACCCAAGGCCCTTTCGCCATGTCTGAGTTGTTGGGCTGAAACCCCTGCAGCTAACCTAGCCCATGATGCGCCATTCAATCGCCCGAGAGTTGTACAACCAATCTAGCGGCTTGCTGCCAAGCCTGCGGGGTCATGGCATGGCCCCCGGTTCGTTCGCGCCAATGGACGTTTCGGCCCTTACCGTGCGCCGCGAAATAGGCTTGCAATTGGTCGAAGGCCAAACGGGCGCCCAATGGATTCGACCAAGCATCGTCCAACGCTTGCATGATGCAAACCTGCCTAGGAAAGATGGCCTTGAGCAGCACGCCGTTGTCGATCGCCTCAATTCGTTGCTGCACTTCAGGCAGACAGGCTTGGCTGCCCAGCCAATGGGGAAAAGCCCTTTGCAAGGCGTTCAAAGATTCAGCACCCGCCCCCTGAACCTTGAAAGATGCCGCACCAGCCGTGCCACTGTTGTGCGCCACAGTCAATGCAATGCCGGGGTGAGTGGCCGCAGCCAACAAGGCTGCTTTGCCACTGCGGGAGTGACCGATCAGGCCCAACTGCCCTGGTTTGCAACCGATTTGCAGAAGCGCATCCACACTGCGTTGAACAGCCCAAGCCCAAGCAGATATAGCCCCCCAGCGGGCGTGCGGCCAATGCTCAAAAATAGGGCCCGACCGTTGCCTGTCCGGTCCGTCGTGGGCAATTTCCAGTCGATTGAAATAAGCCAATGTCACGCCGGAAGCCCGAACTTGTTGTCGCGCTTCATCGTTAATGCAATGCGGCCAGCACGCATCCGGGCTGAGCAAACACGGAAAATTTTCTGTCAAGTCATGGTTCAGGGACCGCTCAAGCCACAAGGTCCATCGCAACCAGCAGGGCCTGCCTATTTGAATCTGCCAAGTTTGCAATTGACATGTTGCGGTCTGAAGGCTGTGCGTCAGCTGAACAGACACGCCATCCGAATCCGGCACAAGCCCCCCAAAGAGGGCTTCCACATAGTCTCCCAAAAATGCCGAATTTGAAGTATTTGTGGTTTGGGTTGTCATTTTTGGTCAAAATACCAAGGGTGATGAAGTGTATTTTTCAATTTTTTCACACTAAAACGAGGAGTCATCATGAAAGTTGTTCGAATTGTTCCCCTGGCCCTGGCGTTGAGCGCGGCCTTTTCACTGAGCCACAACCTGGCACAAGCTGGCGAAATCCGGGTCATGTGCTACCAAGACGGTATTGAATGCGAAGTCACGGCCGACCTGGCCAAACGCTTTGAAGCGCAAAACCCCGGAACCAAAGTCATTGTGGACACCGTGCCCTACAAAACCATTGTGGAGCAATTGCCGGTGCAACTGGCCGCAGGGCAGGGCCCGGACATTGCCCGCGTGACCGATTTGGGCGGCATGTCCAAGTTCTACATGGACGTATCGGCTCACATCAAAGACCGTAAATACTGGGATGCCAATTTTGGCAGCACCGCCCCATGGCTGCGACCTGCCCCCACTGACAAGGGCGTTTACGGCTTCATGTCTCAGCTGACCATGACCGGCCCTTACGTCAACAAGACTTTGTTTGAACAAGCCAAAGTGCCTATGCCTGGTGCCAAAGCCACATGGGACGAATGGATGGACGCTGCCCGCAAAGTGGCCAAAGCCACCCAAACCAAGGCAGCTGTGGCTTGGGACCGTTCGGGCCACCGCTTTGCAGGCCCTGCCATCAGTTACGGCGCCAAGATTTTTGATGCACAGGGCAATCCAGTCATCGACGATGGCTACAAATCCACAGTCAACAAGTTCGTGAGCTGGCACAAAGACGGCACCATGTTGCGCGAAGTCTGGGCCGGTTCTGGCGGCTCGACTTATGCCGACTCGATTGGTGAGTTCATCAACGGCAACGTGGTCATGGTGCTCTCGGGCAGCTGGCAGATCAACCGCTTGCAAAAAGACGTGGGCAACAAGTTTGACTGGTCCGCCGTACCCAACCCTTGCGGCCCTGCGGCTTGCACCGGCATTCCTGGCGGCGCTGCCTGGGTGGCCTTGAAAACCAGCAAGTCACCCAAAGAAGTGGGCGCATTCCTCGACTTCATGGCTTCTGAGGCGGCTTACACCGAGTTCACTGCGCGTACCAACAACATTCCAGCACACGCTGGTTTGGCCAAAAAAGGTGTGAATTACGCCAGCGCTCAACCCGGTGCCAAAGCCGCTTTGGGCGTGTTTGGCACGGGTGTGGCCAGCCTGGCCCCCGTGGCCTACCAATTCCAGGGTTACAAGTTCAACCGCGCCATCATGTTGCCTACGGTTGCTCGCGTGACCCAGGTCATCGTGGGTGAAATGGGATCCGACGAAGCCGTCGCCAAAATCACGGCCGACATGCAGGATGCCGTGAAACAAGCGCAAAAGTAAGCCCCCCTGACCGGCTCAGCCCCTGACACCCACCCACCCGGTCGGTGTCGGGGTGCTGCTGTGGATGTGCAAGGCATTCATTGGAGTCGCCCTTTGGGCTGTTTTTCTTGTCTTTACCCGTGGCCATAGCGAATGGCCGTCATGATTGAGGGCAAAGTTTTTTGCCCGCATTTGAAGGTTGCTCGTGCCAGTTTTGTCGATTTTCTTTAATTTGCTGGAGCCGCTGTTCAAGTTGGGCCAGCGTGTATTGGGTCCGTCGCGATTGGGCTGGCTTTTTGTAACCCCCAACCTGATCGTTTTGGGCTTGTTCACTTTTTTGCCCATTCTGATCAATCTGGTCTACGCCACCACGGGCGGCGTGAACCTCATGCCCGACCAACGGCCTTTTACGGGTGCCGAAAACTTCCAAATCCTGTTTGAGTGCCGCAATTATTTGGACATTTCAACCTGTCGCAAAGATGTTTTTTGGCGCGCCATGTTCAACACGCTCAAGTTCAGTGTGTTGCAAGTGGTCTTGATGGTTTTCTTTTCCCTTGTCACCGCCTTGGTTCTCAATCGCAAGATCATCGGGCGCGGTTTTTGGCGTGGGGTGTACTTTTATCCGGTGTTGTTGTCGCCCGTGGTGGTGGCCCTGATATGGAAGTGGTTGCTGCAGAGTCAAGGCGCCTTCAATGCTGGGTTGGTGGCCATGGATATGCCCCCGATCGAATGGTTGACCGATGCAGGTTGGGCCTTTTTCTGGACCGTTTTTGTATCGATTTGGGCTCACATGGGTTTTTACACCCTCATTTTGTTGGCCGGTTTGCAAGCCATTCCCGCCGACCTGTACGAAGCTGCTCAGATGGACCGGGCCAGTCCCATGCGCACGCTGACCCGCATCACGCTGCCCTTGCTCATGCCCAACCTGATTGTGGTGCTGGTGCTGGCCGCCATTCGGGCGGTGCAGGTATTTGACGAAGTTTTTGTCTTGACCGGTGGCGGTCCGGGTTCGGCCACCACCTTCATCGTGCAATTCATCTACCAGACCGGCTTTGCCGAGCAGATCCATTTGTACGGTTTGGCGGCTGCAGCCTCCTTGGCTTTGGCATTTTTCTTGATTTTGCTGACCCTGGCGCAGTTGCGCTTGACCCGTGCCAGCCAGGCCGGACAAAAGGTGAGATGACATGAAGGCACTCAGTTTTCTTTTTCTCACGCGGGGCCGCCAGCGCTTGCACTGGACCGACGTGCTCAGTTACGCCTATCTGATGGTGGGCCTGTTCGTGATGTTTGCGCCGGTCTTGTGGTTGGTGATGTCGTCGTTCAAAACTGAATCGGCCATTGGACAGTTCCCGCCCACCTTTATGCCCTACAGCCAAAAAACGGTGCTGGTGGCTGGCCATGACAAACCGCTGCCGCTGTTCAAGGTGGCTGGGGAAGGGGGGCAGCCCCGGGAAATGGCCCAAGTCAGTCGCATCGGCATCATGGCCACCATGGTGGACCCGGCCCAACCGGATCAGACCCTGCAAGTCAACATTCGGGAACGTGTGCCGGTCAATGAAATGAAATTTGCCACCAACAACTACACAGATTTGTTTGGCAAGTTCACTTTTGGCACTTACCTTTGGAACAGTGTTTTCATCACGGTGGTGGCCACTTTACTGACCTTGCTATTCAACTCGATGGCGGCTTTTGCACTGTCTAAATTTCAGTTCAAAGGCCAAAAGACGGTCTTCTTGCTGATCATTGCCACCCTGATGATTCCCCCCACCATCATTTTGGTGCCGGTTTTTTTGGTCATCAACTCGGTCAATTTGCTGAACAGCCTGTGGGGGGTGATCTTGCCTGCCGTGGCCACACCCACCGGGGTGTTTTTGCTGCGCCAATACATGCTGACCATTCCGGACGAACTGATCGAAGCTGCCCGCATGGACCACGCCAGCGAATGGCGCATTTACTGGCGCATTGTCTTGCCCTTGACGGCTCCAGCGCTGGCAGTGCTGGCGATTTTCTCGGTCATGTGGCGTTGGAACGATTTTCTGCTGCCCCTGATCGTGCTGTCCAAGAGTGAGTTTTTTACTTTGCAACTGGCACTCAACTCCTTCCAGGGGGAAC
>CAMDXR010000039.1 GCA_945877725.1 Limnohabitans sp. Rim8 | reverse complement strand
GGGTGGGTTATTCCCCCGCCATGCTGCGGGCCAGTGCCGCGCATTTTCCGGCGATGGGTTGGATTGTGGGCGGCGCGTCTGCGGGCGTGTTTGCTTTGCTTTGCTGGGCACTGCCTGCGCAAGACGCCAGCATTTGGGTGGCGGCAATTTTTAGCACGGCTTTTAGCGTGATGTTGACCGGGGCGTTTCACGAAGACGGACTGGCCGATACCGCCGATGGTCTGGGCGGGGGATTTACCCGCGAACGTGCACTCGACATCATGAAAGACTCGCGCATCGGCACCTACGGGGCTATTGCCTTGGTCTTGGCGGTACTGGCCAAAATCAGCCTGCTGGTGTTGTTGGCGCAAATTCAGCTCCAGTGGGTGCTGGTGGCTTTGGTTGCGGCCCATGTTTCATCGCGCTACACGCCTTTGTGGCTCATCCGCTGCTTGGTGCATGTGGGGGACACACCGCAATCCAAGTCCAAACCGCTGGCTGACAGCATAAGCCGCACGGGCTTACTGGTGGGCAGCATGTGGTGGCTGCTTGCCATGGGGCTTTGTGCAATTGCGTTGCCTTGGCAAGCCTTGTTGGCCGGGGCCTTGGCCGCCGCGCTGGCGGCACTGTTGATGGGCTGGCGTTTGCACAAACGCTTGCAGGGCTACACCGGAGACGGACTGGGTGCTGCACAACAACTCTCTGAAATTGCTTTTTACCTGGGGCTGTGCCTGGCGGCATCGGTCTCTTATATATGAGGTTGTGGCTGTGTCGCCACGCCCCGGTGCTGTTAGACCCGGGCATTTGCTATGGCGTCGCCGATGTGCAGGCGGACCCAGCGGGTACCCAACTGGCCGCGCAGCAACTGGCTCAGGTGTTGCCCACGGGCTGCGCTGTTTGGGCATCGCCCTTGACCCGGACCCGGCAGTTGGCCGACGCTCTGTGTAGTCTGCGGCCCGATTTGGACACGGTGGTGTGGGACACGCGCTTGCAAGAGATGGATTTTGGACACTGGGAATTGCAAGCTTGGGACACCATTGGCCAGCCAGCCGTAGACGAATGGGTGAGCAACTTTGCCCACCACCCCGTGGGCGGCGCAGAAAGTACGCAAGACGTGGTGAACCGGGTAGCGGCGGCGTTGCACCAAGCCATTCCACAACTGATGAGGGAAGACAAGGAAACGCCTGGCCCACAAGACATGGTCTGGGTGACCCATGCGGGCGTGATCCGGGCAGTGCAATTCTTGCTGAACCGAACCCCAGAAGAAAAAGGCGATGTGACCCTGGCCGATTGGCCCAAACAAGCCCCCAAGCCGGGAGGCTATTGTTGGGTGGATATTTAGTGTGTATTGGGCTTGTTCAACCTGGGCGGGTTGACTGGTGGGCTATGCACTCGATTCTTAGGTGCTTTTAACGCCATCAACGGTTTTAATGGTTTTAACGGTTTTTGCACCTTTGCCTGTGCCTGTGCCTTTGCCTGTCTTGAGACCCACTGCAGGCTTCACGCTTTCGGCCACGTCCAGCCAAAGCAGGGTGTCCACATACGCCATGAAGCGGTTTAAATAATCTGGCGAAGCCTCACGCATCAAGCCCAGTGAGCGCAGCACCAGCATGTGTGAGTTGATGGGGCCTGCATTTTGGGGGGCCAGCGCCATGGCATGGGACACTTGCTTTTGCACGCTGATCTGGCGCAGTTGTTTTCTGAACTGCCGGATTCTGGGGCTTTCAGCCCGCCAAGCCGTCTTTAAACCGGAGCGGGAGAGGGCGTTTGTGGCGCTGCTGGCATCGCTGCTTTGCAGCTTGGCCTTGTGGGCGGGGTCGGCCGGTTCGGGCAGCATGTCTTGCAGCAGTTCAGCCAACGGTGACAAGACCGGTTTCTTGATTCCTTGTCCCGCTGTATCGGTTTTTTCCTGGACAGCGACCTGTTGAGCGGTGTTCAGTTTGACTTGCAAGCGGGTCAGGGCTTGATCCAGTTTGGCAAAAAGCAGCTTTTGCGCGAGACCTTGTTGTTCTTGGGCGCGTTCGGCCAGCACCTGGATGTAATGCCAAGCCAGTGGGTCCAGCTTTGCCGCACCCCGGGCTTTTAAGGCTTCTTGCAGCGTTTCGGTCATGCGGGTTTGGCGATTGGCGCAGGTGATGTCGAAGGGGGGGCCGAAGGGGGGAGCGAATTTGTGGCTTTAGGTACCGGGGCAATTTCGACGCGCCGGTTTTGAGCGCGCGCTTTGTCGTTGGTGTTGGGCACCAAAGCTTGTTCTTGGCCAAAGGCGGCGGCAAACAACAGGCCAGAAGGCATGCCCTCTTCTATCAAGGTGCGGGTGACCGTGAGGGCGCGTTGGGCCGACAGCTCCCAGTTGTCTTGAAACTGGCGGTTGCGGCTGCCCACGGCTTGGTCGTCGGTGAACCCGCTGACCATGAGCATTTCGTCGCGCGATTGCAAGTAGCTGCGCAGGGGTTGGACCAGGCTTTTGAGGAGTTGGCGGCCTTCGGGTTCGAGTTTGTCTGAGTTCAATTCAAACAACAATTTGCCACTGATGCCAATGCGCCCATTGTTCAGGGTGATGCGCCCGCTGGCCAACGGCACGGCCAAGGCGTTTTCGAGAGAGATGCGTTTTTGTTCAGAGATTTGGCGCTTTTGCACCTCGTCTTCAAGCCGGGACGCCATGTCCAGTTGGGCCGCCATGACGCCTACCAACAGCAGCACAAAGGCACCGAGCAAACCGGTCATCAGGTCGGCAAACGAGATCCATGTGGCCGATGTGGCGTCGCTGTCGCCTTCTTGCTCCAGCATCAAGCAGCTCCTTCGGTGGCTGTTACGGCGTTGGTTACGGCCCGTTGTTGCAGGGCTTCCAGCACGTCTTTTTGGCTGCCGATGCTCAGGTCAATGATTTCACGGGCCTGGGCCACGTAATAGGCCAGTTGCTCGTCGCTGCGCGTCATGGATTTGTCGATGGCCTGCTCAATCCGCTGCAAATGGGCCATGAGTTTTTCGTTGGTTTCGCTGAAAGTGCCCACGGCCATGCCAAAGGCTTCGCCCAAGCTGGCCACATCGACCGCACTGGCCGTGACGTGGGCCGCAATGTCGCCCAACTTGGCCGATTCACTGCTCACGCTGTCAATGAATTGGTGTTGGGTATGGCTCAAGTTGGCGGCGGTGGAGGTCACCAGGCTGTCGATCACGCTGCGTTGCTCGGTGGATGCGTGGTGAATGGCGTCCAACAAAGTGCTCAGGGTGCTGAGGATGCGGGTGCGCTCTTCGAGCAAGGCGTTGTCACGCGCCACGCTGACCGAGATTTCTTGGCGCAATTGACCGATCACTTCGGCGGCGGCTTTGGGCGCTTCAGAGGCGGTTTCAATCAAACGGGTGATGGGTGCCTCTAGCGCCATGCCCAGCGTGCTCAGGTGCTGTGTCACCGTGCTTTGCAGTTCAGCCAGGCGCGCCACGGCAGCTTGGCCGCGTTGGTCTTCGGCATCGCGCAGGGCCGACAGTTCGGTGCGCAGCAGGGCGCTCAGTTCTTCGGCGCGTTGGGCGTGTTGCACAGCCCACTGCGCTTCAGAGGCAATGCGCGTCTGCATCAAGGCGTCGCTGCTGGCCATGAGGCGTGTGACTTCGGCCAGGGTCTGCGTGGTGTGTGTTTGCACTTGCGCAGTGACTTGGCTGGCGGTTTGGGTCAGGGTGTCGCAAATGGCTTGTTGCTGGCCCAGGGTCTGGGTGCCAACGGTTTGCCATTGTTGGCTGAGGGCGGCGGCCATGGCTTCGAGCGAGGCGGTCCAGCCCGCCAGACGCTGCTGATCGGCCGTAATTTGCAGGCTGTGTTGTTGGGCATGGGCCTGCTTGACCGAGTCCAGCAGGGTTTGGCTGCGTTGCTCAAAGGTCTGGCTAAATCCATCCAGTGTCTCGCCCACGCGGTTCACCATGGCGTTGCTGGCCTCTTGGTGTTGCGCCAAAGTGCTGTTGTAGGTTTGGGCCAAGGCCGCAGCGCTGTGGCCGATTTGGGTGTTCATTTCACCCAGTTGTTGTTGGGTGTTGTGCAGCAATTGCGTGTTCAGGCTTTGTGCTTGTTCGGCCAATTGGGTCATGGTGGCTTGCACCACCGGGCGAATACCGTCGGTGGCCAGTTGCAGGCTTTGGTTCAAATGGGTGCGCAGAGACTGGTCGACAGACTGCGCCAGCCCGGTGTAAACGGTTTGCACTTCTTGGTGAAAATTTTGCTGGTTGGCCAGCAGGCGTTCATTGATGTGTTGGCTGCTGTGCGCCAGCTGCACCATCAGTGCTTGCAGTTGCTGCACCACCTGGGGCAAGGCCGCAGCTTGTTGTTGCAAAGCTTTGTAGGTTTCTTGCCGCTGGTAGTGGAGTGAAAAACCGCGCAGGCTGCCACCGATGTGGCTGTCCAATTGCTGCGAGGCCAGGGCGCGTTCGCGGCGCACCAGACTGCTCATAAGGCCCAACATGGCCGAGGTGGCTACCCCTGCCACCGAGGTGCCAAATGCCAAACCCAAACCTTTGATGGGTTCAGAAAATGCGGCCCGAATGCCCGCCACATTGGTCGAGCCTTCAAGTGCAAACACTGCGCCATTCAGGGTGACCACCATGCCCAAAAACGTGCCCAACATGCCCAACATGACCAACAGGCCCACCAGGTATGGGGTGAAGGCGGGGCCGGGCAAACCGACACGTTCACCCTCAATGCGTTGACGAATGGGGTTTTGCAAATGGCCGGGCAGGGTGATCAACCAATCGTTCAGGTTGTGCAGGCTGTCCGGAATGGCGGCCAGCGCTTGGTTTAATGCCGCTGTGCTGGCCCGGTAGTTGCGCAACTCCAGTGCGCCGAAGACATACACAGCGCCTATTAAAGTGGTCATGAGCAAGACCAAATAGTGGCTGCTGGCCACAGCAGCGGTGACCCATATGACCGCCAGGGCACCGAGTACGAAGGCGACTTGAAAGGAATATCGTTTCATTTTTCTTTTGGGTTTTCTTGGGTAAAGGCTTCAAGCAGGCCCAGTGTGGGCTGCAGCCGAGTGTCCAACTCGGCCAATAAACTGGTGCGCAGGGCTTGGCGCAAAGGCATGAGCCATGCCGAGGGGTTGACGTTGTGGGTCGTCTGCGGGGTATCTGCTAGGGCGGCTTCGGCTTGTTGTTTCAGGTGGAGTTTCAGGGCTTGAGCAAAGCGCTTTTCGTGAAGCTTTGACACTTTGCCCAGCAAAACGGCTTCACGCTCGCTCAGAATTTGTTCAAAAGCCGCATCCAATGTGGCCAGTTGCTGCAGCGCTGGCGTACTTTTGCTCAGTTGGTTTCGGACTTGGGCACGCAACAGCCGCAGGCTGTTTTCCATTTGCCGCTGGTGCGCGGCATAAAAGCGCCGATAAGGTTCAAACGCGGTTTTGGGCTCCACCGGATTGTCCAGTTCGGGCGCGGGCAACTCGATGCGCGCCATGCCGGAACCGGCAGGCGCACCGTGTGTGATGGCGTGAACCAAATCTGCCCTGACTTTTTCGACATGCCGGGCCAAGGTTTCAGCGGTCATCAGGCCTGCGCGTCGTGTCTTTGTGGCGGGGGCGGGCGTGCTTGTGGTTGTTGTCGTGATTGTGGCGGCCTGGGGTGTCTCTGGGGTCAAGATGCCATGCAAAACAATGGCCTGCCTGAAATTGAGCCAGTCGCCCAATTTTTGACCCAGATGATCTTGCGCAGGCGCAGCCGATAACAAGGCGTTTTCAGTCAGAAAACGCACCAATCTGGAACTGTTGATGTGGGCACGCGCGGGGGCAGACGTCATGGGTGGGGTGGCATTGGATCAGTTCAAGGCACAGGCCGCGGGCTGCGGATGTACTTACCGAATGTTTGTCTGTGGTGTGGGGATTAGGAAGGGGGAAGGGGGATGCGGGAAGGAGGAAGGAAGGAGGAAGGAGGAAGGAGGTAAAAGGGGCTCATTTAGGCCTCTTTAACTTGCGCAATTTTACCTTTTCAGCTGGTATGCTTTGAACGGGGTTCCCTCTCGCTGCTGGAGTTTGAAATGAATTTAAAAGTACGCTTTAAATCGGTTTTCATGGGGGTTTTACTTTTCTGGGGCTTGACGGGCCTTGTCAGCGTTCAGGCCGAACCGGATGAGGTCGAGTTGGGCAAGCCTCTTGGCTACCCGATAGGGCCACGTTGGTTTGCCATGGAAAACCGGGTGGGCTCATGGTCCGCATTGGACCGCGTGCCCGGCGTTTTGACAGAATCAGTGAGCCGTGGCCCCAGCGTATCGCCTTTGCCCAAAGCCTCGCCAGCCCCCAGCATCAACTACCGTTACCGCAACATCGGTTACAGCCTGGACGAATACCTGGAGCGGCGACGCATTACAGGTTTGTTGATCATCAAAAATGGCGAAATTGTGGCTGAACGCTACCGTTATGGCCGCACAGAAGAAGCCCGGTTTTTGTCGTTTTCGATGGCCAAAAGCGTGACCTCCCTGTTGGTGGGAGCGGCATTGCAAAAGGGACTGATTGCCTCACTGGACGATCCGGCCAGCCAATATGCCAAAGACCTCAAGGGCAGCGCCTACGGCGAAACGTCGATTCGGCACTTGCTGCGCATGAGTTCGGGCGTGACCTTTACCGAGCGCTACGACGGAAATGACGACATTGCCAAACTCTCGCGCAGTTTTGCCACGGGCAACCCGCCCGTCAGTAATTTGTTGCGAACATTCAATGACCGGCACAGCGCCGCTGGGCAAAAGTTTGTTTATGCCAGTGCCGAAACCGAAGTTTTGGGGCGAATACTGACCGGGGCCACGGGGCGGAGCATGGCCGATTTGACAGCTGAATGGCTTTGGAAACCCTTGGGCGCTGAGCAAGATGCCTTTTGGTGCCATAGCCGAGATAAACAAGCCGGCGCTTATTTTTGCTTCAACGCCAGCCTGCGAGATTGGGGCCGTTTGGGCGTGTTAATGGCCAACGACGGCTTGGTAGGCGGGCAGCAAATCATCTCAGCAGATTACTTGCGCGATGCAACCGAGATTGCGCGCCAACCTCCCGCCTTTGCACCCTATAAGGCGACGCCTAACATGGGCTATGGGTATCAGATTTGGTTGCATCCCCTGAAAGAGCGGAGTTTTGCTTTTCAGGGGGTGCACGGGCAATCTTTGTTTGTGCAACCCGCAACTGGCATCGTCATGGTGCAAACCGCTGTGTATGCGCAGGCCAGCGGGCAACAAGACCCGGAGCCCTATGCAGAACGTACGGCGTTTTGGCTGGGCGTGCTTCAGTCTCTGGGCGGAAAAACAGACAGATATTGAAGCTTTCGGGTGATTTCAAAAAACCTGAATCGCCTATCAAGCAGGTGTTTTGGGTTTGAAGTCGCAAAAAGCCGACACCGCGCATTGCGCGCACAGGGGTTTGCGGGCTTGGCACACGTAGCGCCCGTGCAAGATCAGCCAGTGGTGCGCATCCACCATGTACTTGGCCGGGATCCGTTTGAGCAGTTTTTGCTCCACCTCGAGCGGGGTTTTTCCGGGGGCCAAACCTGTGCGGTTGCCCAGCCTGAAGATATGCGTGTCCACCGCCATGGTGGGCTGCCCAAAAGCCACATTCAGCACCACGTTGGCGGTTTTGCGGCCTACTCCGGGCAAGGCTTCAAGGGCTTCGCGGGTTCCGGGTACTTGGCCCCCATGTTGGTCCACCAGAATTTGGCAGGTTTCCATCAGGTGGCGGGCTTTGCTGCGGTAAAGGCCAATGGTTTTGATGTACCCCTCTAGGCCTGCCAGACCAAGATCCAGAATTTTTTGGGGCGTTCCGGCCACCGGAAACAGTTTGCGGGTGGCTTTGTTCACCCCCACATCGGTGGCCTGGGCCGACAACAGCACGGCCGCCAGCAGCTCGAACACGCTGGTGAACTCCAACTCGGTCACGGGCATGGGGTTGGCGGCTTGCAGGGTGGCAAAAAAAGATTCGATCTGTGCGGTTTTCATGGGCATTCAGGTTGAGGGCAAAATGTCGGCCAAATCAATACGGGAAGATACACCATGCCAGATCCATCAGCCATTCGATTTGCCGACCGCCTGAACAATGTCGAAACTTCGGCCATCCGGGAGCTGTTTAAGTTGCTGGGCAAACCCGGCATCATCAGTTTTGCAGGGGGCTTTCCGGACAGTGCCATGTTCGATGTGGAGGGCATTCGCGAAGCCAGCAACGCCGCTTTGACCCAAGACCCGGGTGCAGCCCTGCAATATGGGGCCACCGAAGGTTTTGGCCCGCTGCGGGCGCAATTGGCCGAATTTATGGCGCAAAAGGGCGCCAAAGACGTGACGGCCGACCAATTGATTGTGACCACAGGCAGCCAGCAAGGGCTGGACCTGATTGGCAAAACCATGATCAGCCCCGGTGACAAAGTGATTGTGGAGGGCCCGACCTTTTTGGCCACCATCCAATGTTTCCGGCTGTATGGGGCCGAGTTGATCAGCGCCCCGGTTGACGGCCATGGTGTCAAAACCGACGAACTGGAAAAGCTGATAGCCCAGCACAAACCCAAGTTTGTTTATCTGATTCCCACTTTTGGGAACCCCAGCGGGGCCTTGCTGAGTGCTGAGCGCCGCAAACAAGTGTTGCAAATGGCTGTGAAGCACCAGACCTTGGTCGTAGAAGACGACCCTTATGGGGATTTGTATTTTGGCGAAGCGCCCCCCCCAAGCCTGTTGGCCATGAGCCCTGAGGTGCCCGGCAGCCGCGATTTGTTGGTGCATTGCGGATCGCTTTCCAAAGTCTTGTCGCCCGGTTTGCGTGTGGGTTGGATGATTGCCCCGGCTGAGCTGTTGGGCAAGGCCACCATGTGCAAACAGTTCAGCGACGCGCACACCAGCACCTTTGCCCAAGCCACTGCGGCCCACTACTTGAAGGCCGGGCGCATGCCCGCCACCTTGGACAAAGTGCGCAGTGTGTATGCCCAGCGCGCCCAAACCATGGGCGATGCTTTGCGCCGCGAATTGGGCGATGCGGTTGCGTTTGTGCAACCCGAGGGGGGGCTGTTTGTCTGGGCCCGACTCACGGGGGCGGGCGGCAAGGTGAACGACGGCAATGTGTATGCCAAACGCGCCATCGAACAAGGCGTGGCCTTTGTGCCGGGCACGCCATTCTTTTGCGCCCAACCCGATCACGCCACCTTCAGGCTGAGCTTTGCCACAGTAGGCGAAGACAAAATTCTGGAAGGTGTCGCCCGTTTAGCCAAGGCGCTTTGAGTGAGCGCCGAGCGCCGTATTGAGGTCAATGGCACCGAAGTGTGCCTGCAAGGGCAGGGCGATGAAACTGTCCTGATGCTGCACGGATGGCCCGATACCCTGGCTTTGTGGGATGGCACGGTGGCGGCGCTGCAAGACCGCTTTGTCTGCGTGCGCCTCACGTTGCCTGGTTTCCAAAGCGGCCCCTCGGTCACCGGGCTGGACGCAATGTGTGATTTGCTGCTGGCCGTGGCCGACCGCGTCAGCCCTGGGAAGCCCGTGATCTTGATGCTGCACGATTGGGGTTGCTTCTTTGGCTATCAATTTGCCATGCGCCACCCCTCTCGGGTATCTCGCGTGGTGGGTGTTGATATCGGAGACCACAACTCGGCGGCGCTGATGCGCAGTTGGGGTGGCAAAGCAAAACTGGCGGTGGCGGGTTATCAGCTGTGGCTGGCCGTGGCTTGGTTCATTGGACGACACTTGAGCGAATCAATGGGCACCCGAATGACCCGAGCCATGGCGCGCTGGTTACGGTGCCCCACCGAACCCGAATTGATGACCTACAAAATGAACTACCCCTATGCCATGCAGTGGTTCGGCACTGCGGGGGGCTTCAAGCAGGCGGCGCAAATCAAACTGCCCATGCCCCTTTTGTATGTGTATGGCGAACGTAAACCCTTCATGTTTCATTCGCCTGCGTGGCTAGAAAAGACAGCCAGCCAGCCGGGCAACGAGGTGCAAGGTTTGCCCTGTGGGCATTGGGTCATGGTGTCCCGGCCCGAGGCTTTTCACGCCTGTGTGCGCGATTGGTTGATGCAAACCCCCTCAGAACTGCCAAAACCATGAAACCCGACGATTTGCTCAAATTGGTCACCACGCCGATGCCCTACGGCAAACACAAGGGCATGTTGATTGCCGACCTGCCCGGCAATTATCTGAACTGGTTTGCGAGGGAGGGATTCCCCAAAAACGAGATCGGCCAGCTATTGCGTTTGATGCAGGAAATTGACCACAACGGCCTGAGCGACCTGCTCAAACCGCTGCGGCAAAACCGGTTCAAGGCCTGACGACTTCCAGCAAGCGGTCGAGGCCGCCTTGGTTGATGGCCACCATGGCCTGCTCGCGCACTTTGGGTTTGGCATGGTAGGCCACGGACAAGCCCGCCACACCCATCATGGGCAGGTCGTTGGCTCCATCGCCCATGGCAATCGCCTGATGCGGTTCGATGCCCATGTGTTGGCAGGTTTCCAACAAGGTTTTGCGCTTTTCTTCGCCATCGCAAATATCGCCCCAGGGCTGGTCCACCATGCGCCCGGTCAGCAAGCCATCGGCCACCTCGAGCACATTGGAGCGCGTCCAGTCGATGCCCAGCAGATCGCGAACGTGGTCGGTGAAGTAGGTAAAGCCACCTGAAACCAGCAACACTTTGAGGCCAGCGGCTTTGCAGGCTTTGACCAAATCGGCCGCGCCGGGGTTCAGGCGCAGGCGTTCGGTCAACACTTGCTGCATGTGGCCCACGGTAACCCCTTTGAGCAAGCTCACCCGGCGGCGCAGGCTTTCTTTGTAATCGGCAATTTCACCGCGCATGGCGGCTTCGGTGATGGCCGCCACCTCGGCCTTGCGGCCCGCCGCATCGGCAATTTCATCCACGCACTCGATGTTGATGAGGGTGGAATCCATGTCAAAAGCAATCAGCTTGAACTGCGACAGCGACAGGGGGGCGGCGAAGCCTTGCAGGGTTAGGCCGGGAGCGAATTCGGTGGGTGGCGTCGTGGCGGTCATGGGGGAGGATTATCGTTGTGGGGATTTATCGGTTCATGCAACGGCAGTTTCGGCCTTCGGCGCACCCAAACTACGCAGCACATCGCGCACCATTTGTGCCCGGGCTTTGGGGTCGGGCAGTTCGCGTTCGATGCGCAGTTTGTCGTTGCCGGCCAGTTTGATGTGTTTGTTTTTCTGAATCAGGCCGATGATGGCCATGGGGTCCACAGGCGGGTTGGGCTTGAAGGTGATCTGAATCACGCCCGGAGCCGCATCGACCTTGATGACGCCATAAGGCTGCGTCAGCACGCGCAGGCGGTGTACGTCCACCAGGGTTTGGGCTTGTGGTGGCAATTTGCCAAAGCGGTCCACAATTTCCTCGAGCAAGGCGTCAATCTGGTCGCTGGTTTTGGCGGTGGCCAGCTTTTTGTAAAAGCTCAACCGCAGGTGCACGTCGCCGCAATAGTCGTTGGGCAGCAGGGCGGGAGCGTGCAGGTTGATGTCGGTGGTGACCGATAAGGGGCTCAGCAAGTCGGGCTCTTTGCCTGCTTTGAGGCAGCGCACCGCTTCGGACAACATCTCGTTGTAGAGCTGAAAGCCCACTTCCATCATGTTGCCGCTCTGGTTTTCGCCCAACACTTCGCCCGCACCCCGAATCTCCAGGTCGTGCATGGCAAGGTAAAAACCGCTGCCCAGTTCTTCCATTTGCTGAATGGCATCCAGACGTTGGGCGGCTTGCTTGGTCAGGCCCTGAATTTCGGGGACCATCAAATACGCATAGGCTTGGTGGTGCGAACGGCCCACGCGGCCGCGCAGTTGGTGCAACTGGGCCAGACCAAATTTGTCGGCCCGGCTCATCACAATGGTGTTGGCCGTAGGCACGTCAATGCCGGTTTCGATGATGGTGGAGCACAGCAATATGTTGTAACGCTGGGCCACAAAGTCACGCATGACCCTTTCTAACTCCCGTTCTGGCATTTGACCGTGGGCCACGGCGATGCGGGCCTCGGGCAAGATTTCTTCCAGTTTTTGACGCCGGTTTTCGATGGTATCGACTTCGTTGTGCAAAAAGTAAACCTGCCCGCCACGTTTGAGTTCGCGCAACACGGCCTCGCGGATCACGCCCTTGCCTTCGTTGCGCACAAAGGTTTTGATGGCCAAACGGCGTTGCGGCGCGGTGGCAATCACGCTCAAGTCGCGCAGCCCCTCTAGTGCCATGCCCAAGGTTCTTGGAATCGGTGTGGCGGTGAGGGTCAGCACATCCACTTCGGCCCGCAGGGCTTTCATGGCCTCTTTGTGGCGCACGCCAAAGCGGTGCTCTTCGTCAATGATGAGCAGGCCCAAATTGTGGAATTTGGTGGACTCACTCAACAATTTGTGTGTGCCCACCACAATGTCCACTGTGCCGTCGGCAATGCCTTTCAGGGCGGCCGTCACTTCTTTGCCGGATCTGAAGCGTGAGACTTCGGCAATTTGCACGGGCCATTTGGCAAAACGGTCTTTCAGGGTCTGAAAGTGCTGTTCGGCCAACAAAGTGGTGGGGGCCAGAATGGCGACTTGCTTGCCACCCGTGACGGCGACAAAAGCGGCGCGCAGCGCGACTTCGGTTTTGCCAAAACCCACATCGCCGCAAACCAGTCGGTCCATTGGGCGGGGGCTGATCATGTCTTGGATGACGGCATGAATGGCGGCGTTTTGGTCGGCGGTTTCTTCAAAGCCAAAATCGTTGGCAAAGGTTTCGTAGTCTTGTGGGCTGTAGCGGAAGGCATGACCTTCTCGGGCGGCACGGCGGGCGTAAATGTTGAGCAATTCGGCCGCCGAGTCGCGCACTTGCTCGGCCGCTCTGCGTTTGGCTTTTTCCCACTGGCCGCTGCCCAGTCTGTGCAGAGGCGCTTCTTCGGCACTGACGCCTGTGTAGCGGCTGATCAGCTGCAGTTGGCTCACGGGCACATAGAGGGTGGCATCGCCTGCGTATTCGAGGTGCAAAAACTCTTGCGCGGCGGGCGTGCCATCGGCGTTTTTCTCGCCCAGGTCCATGTTGACCAAACCTCTGTAGCGCCCAATACCGTGCTGGCTGTGCACTACCGGGTCGCCCACATTGAGCTCACTCAGGTCTTTGATGAGCGCTTCGACATCGCTGACTTGTTCTTGTTTTTTCCGCCTTCGGGTGGTGGGGCCTGCCGCAAAAAGTTCGGTTTCGGTGACCAGGTCAATGCCGTGTTCGAACCAGTGAAAGCCCTTGTTGAGCAAGGAGGTGGCCATGCCGACTTTTTCATCGCTGGCCAAAAATTCATCAAGACTGTCAAAAACGGGGGGCGTCAGGCCGCTGGAGCGCACAAAGTCCAGCAGGCTTTCGCGTCGGCCATCGCTTTCGGCAAGGATCAGCAGGCGGTTGGCACTGGACTGGAGGTGTGTCTGCAACCGGGCCAAGGGGTCTTCGGCCCCACGCACCACCGTCAGATCGGGCAGGGTCTGGGCCAGCGCGTTGTCGGCGACATCGCTCGCACCGGGGCCAGCGCCGGACCGCAGCGCCAATTGCGCGTGTTGGTTGCAAAACCCATAAAACTGTTCGGCACTTAAAAACAGCGCATCGGGGGGCAATACCGGGCGCTCGGGGTCGCCCTGCACCAGTCGATAGCGGTCGCGCGTGTCTTGCCAAAAGCGCTGAAACGAGGGTTCCAGATCCCCGTGCAGCACCAAGGTGGCCGAATCCGGCTGACCTGCGCCCAAGTAGTCGAACACGGTGGCCGTTTCGTCAAAAAACAAGGGCAGGTAATACTCAATACCCGCCGTGGCGACGCCATTGCCCATGTCTTTGTAGATGCGGCTTTTGGTCGGGTCGCCGTCCAAAATTTCGCGCCAACGGCTTCTGAATCGGCCTCGGGCGGCGTCGTCCATGGGAAACTCGCGGCCCGGTAAAAGGCGCACTTCGGGCACGGGGTAAAGGCTGCGTTGGCTGTC
>CAMDXR010000038.1 GCA_945877725.1 Limnohabitans sp. Rim8 | reverse complement strand
GGTGAGCGATGAGCTCAAGGCTTTGCCCAGGCACGCCGACACCGATGCCGACACCATCAATGCCGTATTGGAAGAAGGTGGCAAGTTCGCCGCCGAAGTGGTGTTTCCGATTAATATTTCTGGCGATACCCAAGGTTGCACGCTCAACCGGGACACTCACGAGGTCAAAGCCCCCGACGGCTTCAAGGCCGCCTATGCGCAATACGTGGCCGGTGGCTGGCCTTCGCTCAGTTGCGACCCCGAATATGGCGGGCAAGGTTTGCCGTTCGTGGTGAACCAGTGCTTTTACGAAATGCTCAACTCGGCCAACCAGGCTTGGACCATGTACCCTGGTCTCTCGCACGGGGCTTACGAATGCCTGCATGCGCACGGAACGCCCGAGCAAAAAGCCATGTATTTACCCAAAATGACCTCGGGTGAATGGACCGGCACCATGTGCCTCACCGAGCCCCATTGCGGGACCGATTTGGGGCTGCTGCGCACCAAGGCCGAGCCGCAAGCCGATGGCACCTACCGCATCACCGGGCAAAAAATCTTCATCAGCGCCGGTGAACACGACTTGGCCCCCAACATCGTGCATTTGGTGTTGGCCCGTTTGCCCGATGCGCCTCCCGGCAGCAAAGGCATCAGCCTGTTCATCGTGCCCAAGTTCAAACTGACGGCCGATGGTGCCCCGGGTGAGCGCAACGGCATTTATTGCGGCGGGCTGGAGCACAAGATGGGCATTCATGGCAACGCAACGTGCCAAATGGTGCTCGACGAAGCCGTGGGCACCTTGGTCGGGCAGCCGAACAAAGGTTTGGCGGCTATGTTTGTGATGATGAACGCGGCCCGTCTGGGGGTTGGCAACCAGTCGCTTGGCCTGACCGAGGTGGCGTATCAAAACGCCTTGGCCTATGCCAAAGACCGGGTGCAAATGCGCTCCCTCACGGGCGTCAAAGCGCCTGGCAAACCTGCTGACCCGATCATCGTGCACCCGGATGTGCGACGCATGCTGATGACAGCCAAAGCCTACGCCGAAGGCGGACGGGCACTGGCTTGCTACTGTGCCCTGTTGCTCGACAAAGAGATACACCATCAGGACGAAGCCGTACGCGCCGAAGCCGCCGAAATCGTGGCCTTGCTCACCCCCATCGTCAAAGCGTTCACCACCGACAACGCGTGGGAAGCCACATCGGCCTGCCAACAAGTCTTTGGTGGTCATGGCTATATCAAGGAATGGGGCATGGAGCAGTTTGTGCGCGATGCCCGCATCAACATGATTTATGAGGGCACCAACACCATTCAGTCGCTGGATTTGTTGGGTCGCAAGGTGTTGGGCAACCAAGGAGCCACACTCAAAAAGTTTGGCCATTTGGTTGAGCAATTGGTCAAGGCCGAAATGGCCAACGAAGCCATGGCCGAGTTCATCAAGCCTTTGGCTGATCTGGGCCAGAAGCTGACCCAGATTACGGGTGAATTGGGCATGAAAGCCTTGAGCAACGCCGACGAGGTGGGGGCTGCGGCAGTGGATTATCTGCGCGTGGTGGGCCACTTGGTGTTGGGTTATTTTTGGGCCCGTTCGGCTCAGGTCGCGCTCAAAAAGCTGGCTGAGGCCGAAGAAGAAGCACAACGCCCGGACCCCTTCTACCAGGCAAAATTACAAACTGCGCGCTTTTACTTCACGCGCCTCATGCCCGAAACCGCCAGCCTCATGCGCCGTATGCGTGCTGGCAGTGAGGTCTTGATGGACACCGATGCTGCGTTGGCCTGATTTTGACAACCCGACCGAAAGAACAACATGATCAAACCCATATTCGTCTTGAGTCTCAGTTTGTTGGCCGTGGCCGCCCAGGCCCAAATGAGTCCTTTGGGCTTGTGGCGCAGCATCGACGACGACACCAAACAGCCCAAGGCTGAGATTCGCATCAGCCAAAACGCCGCAGGGGTTTTGTCGGGCGTGGTCGAAAAATCATTGCTCACCACGCCCGGCACCGAACCGAATTGCAATTTGTGCTCGGATGACCGCAAGGACAAACCGAAAATTGGCCTCGAAATCATCCGAGGCGGTCAAGCAAGCGACGGTAAATTGGTCTGGGAGGGTGGAAAAATTCTTGATCCCGAGAACGGCAAGAACTACAGCCTGCGCTTGACCCCCATTGACGGGGGCAAAAAACTCGAAGTCCGTGGCTACATTGGTGCGCCTTTGTTGGGCCGTACCCAAACCTGGATTCGGGTCCAATAAGCCACGCCAGCCCCGAACCAACACCGCAGACCCAACCAAGGAATTCCATGTCTGACATCCTGACCCACACCGACGCAGGGGTGATGACCATCACCTTCAACCGTCTGGACAAGAAAAATTCGATCACTGCCGCCATGTATGCCGCTATGGCCGATGCCGTGGCGTTGGCCGCAACCGATGCCAGCGTGCGGGTGGTGTTGTTCCAGGGCCATGAGAGCATCTTCAGCGCGGGCAACGACATTGGGGACTTTTTGAACCAGCCTCCCAGCACACAAGAGTCGCCCGTTTTCCGTTTTTTGCGCGGTATTGCCACCTTTGAAAAGCCCCTGTTGGCCGCCGTGGCCGGGCCTGCGGTGGGCATTGGCACCACCATGCTGTTCCATTGCGATCTGGTTTACGCGGGGGACAACGCCGCATTTTCCATGCCTTTTGTCAACCTTGGCCTGTGCCCGGAGGCGGCCTCCAGCCTCTTGGCCCCCCGCATGTTTGGCTACCACCGCGCAGCCGAAGCCTTGCTCATGGGTGAGCCCTTTTTTGCCGAAGCGGCTCAAGAAGTTGGCTTGGTCAATCGCGTTGTGCCTCCCACCGAGGTCAACGGCTACGCCCAGGCCCAGGCGCGCAAGCTGGCCGTCAAACCCTTGTCATCGCTCATTGAAACCAAACGTTTGATGAAGGGCAGTTTCCAGCAAGAAGTCTTGCAAAAAATGGCCGAAGAAGGTCAAAGCTTTGGGCGCATGCTGCGCGAGCCCGCTGCCAAAGAAGCTTTTGGTGCTTTTATGGAAAAGCGTAAACCCGACTTTTCAAAGCTTTAAACCGATAGGCCAGTCGCTTGGGCCTGTAGACTCGCCCACACTGATCTATTTGAAAAGCCAGGCATGTCCCATCGCTCCACCTCCCCGGTCGTTCTTGAACCCGAATACATCGAAGGCTTCCGTCAGATTTTTGAAGAAAAGATTGTTTTCAACAAAACGCTAGGCCTGAAACTGACCCAAGTCTCACCCGATGGGGTGGTGGCCCGAATCGACATGAAGCCCGAACTGGTGGGGCACTTCGCCTACTACCGGGTTCATGGGGGCGTCATCAGTGCCGTGTTAGACGCCATTGGCAGCGCAGCCGTCATGGCGGCTATGGCGGCCAAGCACATGGACGAACCGCCCGCCAAGCGCCTTGAACGATTTACCAAGTTGGGCACCATTGACCTGCGCGTGGACTATCTGCGCCCGGGCATCGGTGAATACTTCACCATCACGGCCAACGCCTTGCGGGTGGGCTCCCGAGTCGGTTCTTCACGAATGGAGTTTTGCGGGCCCGATGGCACCTTGATGTCAACCGGCGCTGCGGCTTACATCGTGTCTTGAGGCTGCCGACCCGAGCGGCACAAGCACGGGCTCATTCAGCCGGAACCACCCGGGGCTGACCCAGTTCGTCCACGGCCACATAAGTCAGGTGGGCTTCGGTTACCTTGATGTATTGGCCTTGCAAGGTCATCCGCTCGGCAAACACCTCTACCTTGACAGTGACGGAAGTGCGGCCAACCCGCACGATGCGCGAGAAAAAAGACAGCAAATCGCCCACTTTCACGGGTTGCTTGAAGATGAACTCGTTGACGGCCACCGTGACCATGCGGCCCTTGATGCGGCGGGCGGGCAGGACCGCCCCGGCCAAGTCCACTTGGGCCATAACCCAGCCACCGAAGATGTCGCCACTGGCATTGCAGTCGGCCGGCATGGGGATGACCTTGAGCACCAACTCCTGGTCGGTTGGCAAAGTCACGGTGTTGGGGTGTGGAGATTCAGACATGGGCACAATCAAGGGTTAACGTTGAATTGGATTGTCCCCTATGCGCCAACACGGCGAAAGCTCTGCACCTGCTGCCCCAACTTCTGGTCACTCCAAAGGCCTTGCGCCCCCTGCGTCCTCTGGCGGCGACTGGAAAACCTTGTCGCGCTTGTTGCCCTATTTGTGGCAATACAAATGGCGTGTGGTGATTGCGCTCAGTCTGATGGTGGGGGCCAAACTGGCCAATGTGAGTGTGCCCTTACTGCTCAAGGAGTTGGTAGACGCCATGAGCCTGAAGCCGAGTGACCCCCAGGCGGTTTTGGTGGTGCCGGTGGCCTTGTTGGTCGGTTATGGCGCTTTGCGCTTGCTGACCTCGGCATTTACCGAGTTGCGTGAACTGGTGTTTGCCAAAGCGACCCAGGGGGCCTCGCGCAGCATTGCTTTGCAGACCTTTGAGCATTTGCATGCCCTGAGCCTGCGTTTTCACCTGGCCCGCCAGACCGGCGGCATGACGCGGGACATTGAACGGGGCGTGCGGGGCATCGAGTCGCTGATTTCATATTCGCTTTACAGCATCATCCCGACGCTTGTTGAGGTCGGCTTGGTACTGGCCATTTTGGCGGTGAAATTTGATGCCTGGTTTGCAATCATCACGCTGTTGGCCCTGATTTTTTACATCGTCTTCACGGTCCGCATCACCGAGTGGCGAACGCAATTTCGCAAGCAAGCCAATGAATTTGATTCGGCGGCGCACACCCGCGCCATCGATTCCTTGCTGAACTACGAAACGGTCAAGTATTTTGGCAATGAAGTGTTTGAGGCCGGGCGTTACGACGAAAGCCTAGAGCGTTTGCGCATGGCCCGACTCAAGGCGCAAACCACCTTGTCGGTGCTCAATACCGGGCAGCAACTCATCATTGCGGCGGCTTTGGTGACCATGCTGTGGCGCGCCACCGAGGGCGTCGTGGCGGGTCGCATGACCTTGGGCGATCTGGTCATGATCAACGCGTTCATGATCCAGTTGTACATTCCGCTCAACTTTTTGGGCGTGCTGTACCGCGAGATCAAACAAAGCCTGACCGACCTCGAAAAGATGTTTGTGCTGATGGACCGTGAGCGTGAAGTGGCCGATGCGCCGGACGCGCAGGCCTTGGCTTTGCAGGGTGCCCCCGACGTGGTGTTTGACCGCGTGTCATTTGCCTATGAAAGCGATCGTCCAATCCTCAAGGACATCAGCTTCACCATTCCGGCGGGTAAAACGGTGGCAGTGGTCGGCCCCTCGGGTTCGGGTAAGTCCACCCTGGCGCGCTTGATGTTTCGTTTTTACGATGTCCAGCAAGGCTTTATCCGCATCGCGGGCCAGGACATCCGGCAAGTTACTCAGTCGAGTGTGCGCAAGGCGCTGGGCATCGTGCCGCAAGACACGGTGTTGTTCAACGACTCCGTGGCCTACAACATTGCGTATGGCCGTCCGGGGGCCAGTCAAGCCGACATTGAGGGCGCGGCGCGTGCTGCCCGTATTCATGATTTCATTGCTTCGACCCCCAAGGGCTATCAGACCTCGGTGGGCGAGCGCGGCTTGAAGCTCTCGGGTGGTGAAAAACAGCGTGTGGCGATTGCCCGAACGCTACTGAAAGACCCGCCGATTTTGGTCTTTGACGAAGCCACCTCGGCCCTGGATTCGGCCAACGAGCGCGCCATTCAGGCTGAATTGGCCAGCGTGGCCCAAAACAAGACTACGTTGGTCATTGCGCACCGCTTGTCCACGGTGGTGGATGCGCACGAAATACTGGTGATGGAGGCCGGGGAAATCATCGAACGTGGCCATCATGCCGAACTGTTGGCCCGCCAAGGGCGCTATGCCAGCATGTGGGCTTTGCAACAAAATTCTGAAGCGCCGTCCGCTTTATCGGCGCCAGCTGCCGCGACATAATTCAGCATGGAAACCAAATGGCTTGAAGATTTTGTCAGTTTGGCTGAAACCCGCAGTTTCAGCCGATCAGCCCAATTGCGGCATGTCACGCAACCCGCTTTTTCGCGTCGCATTCAGTCACTTGAGGCTTGGGCCGGCGCTGATTTGGTAGACCGCAGCTCCTACCCCACCAAACTGACGCCTGCAGGTGAAACCCTGTATGCGCAGGCGCTGGAGATGTTGCAATCCTTGCAAAACACCCGCGCCATGTTGCGTGGGCACAATTCGGCCGGGCAAGATTTCATCGAGTTCGCCGTGCCCCATACGCTGGGGTTTACTTTCTTCCCGTCGTGGGTGGCCAGCCTGCGTGAGGGGTTTGGCCCGATCAAAAGTCGCCTGATTGCGCTCAATGTGCACGATGCGGCCATGCGGCTGGTAGAGGGCGGTTGCGATGTGTTGATTGCTTATCACCACCCCTCGCAGCCCTTGCAACTGGATGCTGAGCGCTACGAGATGGTGGTTTTGGGTCAGGAAGTCATTGCCCCTTATGCCAAAGCCGGTCCGGACGGACGGGCGGTTTTTGACTTGCCGGGTGCGGTAGCCAGGCCCTTGCCTTATTTGGGTTATGCCCCGGGGGCTTATTTGGGAGGCATCACGGATTGGATACTCAAACAAGCCAAAACTCCGATTCACTTAGAGCGTGTCTACGAAACCGACATGGCCGAAGGCCTGAAAGTCATGGCGCTTGAAGGGCATGGCATGGCCTTTTTACCCCAAAGCGCGGTCAGGAAAGAAATTCAGTCGGGCGCCTTGGTCGAAGTGTCTTTGATGGGCGAGGCTCCCCTGTCCTTGACCATGGAAGTGCGCGCTTACCGTGAAAAACCCGGCAACCGCCAAGTCCCCAAGCGGAGTGCCGCTGATCTGTGGTCTTATTTGGTCAATAAGACCCAAATGGAGACAGAAGCACGGCCTCTTTCATGAGGGCATGCATTTTTTGCATATTGACTCGGGAACACCCTGATAAATGGCTGACCTCAAACTGACTATAGTGACAATCTGCTAAATGGTAGGCACATTTCGTGCTGAAAATGCAAGAGGCAGGACATTCCTGACTCTTCTGGTGCACCCGAGCTGATGGTTTCGGTGCTAGATTTTTCTTTTTTAAGCAATCCTTCTGGAGAAATGAATGAAAAAACAATTGCTGGCTGTTGCCGTGGCCGCTCTCGCTTGTGTCGCTGCTCAGGCTGACACCTTGGCCAAAGTGAAATCATCGGGTGTCATCACCATGGGTGTGCGTGACTCGTCAGGTGCCTTGTCTTACACCTTGGGCGATGGCAAATATGCCGGTTTCCACTACGAAGTGTGCCAACGCATCATCGGCAACGTGGAAAAAGCCGTGGGCAGAAAAGTAGATGTCAAACTCCAGTCGGTCACTTCACAAAACCGCATTCCTTTGGTGCAAAACGGCACCGTGGACATCGAGTGTGGCTCCACCACCAACAACGCTGCCCGCCAAAAAGATGTTTCTTTTGTGTTGACCACCTTTGTTGAAGAAGTTCGCATTGCTGCCAAAGTGGCTTCCGGAATCACCTCCATTGCCCAATTGGCTAACAAGAATGTAGCCACCACCACAGGCACCACCTCAGTGCAGTTGCTGCGCAAGCACGAACGCGCCAATGGCGTTGACTTCAAGGAAGTTTTCGGCAAAGACCATGCTGACAGCTTCTTGTTGCTTGAGTCGGGTCGCGCCGATGCGTTTGTGATGGACGGTCAGATTTTGGCGGGCAACATTGCCACGGCCAAAAACCCCGCCGATTACCGCATTGTGGGCGAGGTGCTCAGCGTGGAGCCCATCGCCATCATGATTCGCAAAGACGATCCGGCCTTCAAGAAATTGGCCGATGACACGGTTCGCGACATGGTCCGAAGTGGTGACATGGCCAAGGCGTATGACAAGTGGTTTGTGCAACCCATTCCACCCAAAAATACCAAGGTGGGTTTAGAGGCCAGCGAGGCCACCAAAACAGCCTGGGCCAACCTGAACGACAAGCCTGCTGAAGATTACGCCAAGAAGTAAATTTAGTTTGAGGCGTATCAAACCCCGCCGGGGATGACTTGGGCGGGGTTTCTTTTTGGGTGATGAGCACCCACTTTGCAGGACTAAAAAAAATGACATGGGATTGGCAGGTCTTTTTGACCGATGACGGCAGCGGCCGCACGTATTTGGAGTGGATGCTGGAGGCTTGGCGCTGGACACTGGCGGTGGCGGCCAGCTCTTGGGTGGTGGCCATAGCCGTGGGTGCCGTGGTCGGTACCGTCCGAACGCTCCCCGGGAGGCCCGTGCTGGTGGCTTTGGGCAACGCTTGGGTCGAGTTGTTTCGCAACATTCCTTTGTTGGTGCAGATTTTCCTGTGGTACTTTGTGGTGCCCAAAATATTTCCGGCGTTTCAGCAAGTGCCCGGCTTTGTGCTGGTGGTGTTTGCGCTGGGGTTTTTCACCTCGGCACGCATTGCCGAGCAAGTCCGGGCGGGCATCCAATCCCTGCCCAAGGGGCAAAGCTATGCTGCCATGGCCATGGGGTTCACCACGGCGCAGTCTTATCGGTATGTGATTTTGCCGATGGCGTTTCGCATCATCTTGCCGCCACTGACCAGTGAGTCGATGAACTTGCTAAAGAACTCTTCGGTGGCGTTTGCCGTGTCGATTGCCGAACTCACCATGTTTGCCATGCAGGCACAAGAAGAGACCTCGCGCGGTATCGAAATTTACATTGCTGTGACGGGCCTCTATGCCTTGTCGGCTTTCGCGGTCAATCGGGTGTTCGCCCAGATCGAGAAAAGAATGCGTGTGCCGGGCTTTATTGTCTCTGGCGGAACGGGAGGGCACTGACATGTTCGGACTCGACCTTTCCTTTTTCGATCTGGAGATGCTCCGCAAGTTTGTTTGGAGCGGCCTGGTTTTCAGCGTGCAACTGACCATCACGGCCACCATTGGCGGGGTGATCTTTGGCACTCTGTTGGCCTTGATGCGCTTGTCGGGCTCCAAACTGTTGAGCACGCCCGCCACCTTTTATGTCAATGGCATGCGTTCGGTGCCCTTGGTCATGGTGATCTTGTGGTTTTATTTGCTGATGCCGTTCTTGATTGGCCGACCCATAGGCGCTGAGTGGTCTGCCATCATCACCTTTGTCGCCTTTGAGGCGGCTTATTTCAGCGAAATCATGCGCGCCGGTATTCAGTCCATCCCGCGTGGTCAGGTTTATGCCGGGCAGGCCATGGGCATGACCTATGGTCAAAACATGCGCCTGATCATCTTGCCGCAGGCTTTCAGAAACATGCTGCCGGTCTTGCTCACGCAAACCATCATCTTGTTTCAAGACACCTCGCTGGTGTATGCCATTGGTGCTTATGACTTGCTCAAAGGCTTCACCAACGCAGGCAAGATCTATGGCCGCCCTGAAGAGGCTTACATCCTGGCCGCAGGGGTCTACTTCATTATTTGTTTTGCACTGTCCTGGGCGGTCAAACGCTTGCAGGCCAGGATTGCGATCGTGCGCTGAAGCGCGAACTGAAATCGAGAAAAGAAAATGATAGAAATTAAAAACGTGTCCAAGTGGTATGGCCCTGTGCAGGTGCTCAACGACTGCAACGTCAGCATCAGCAAAGGCGACGTGGTCGTGGTCTGCGGACCCTCGGGTTCGGGCAAGTCGACCCTCATCAAGACGGTGAACGCGCTGGAGCCAGTGCAACAAGGCAGCATCCATGTAGACGGCATCTCTCTCATGGATGCGGGCACCGATTTGCCCAAACTGCGGGCCCGCGTGGGCATGGTGTTTCAGAGCTTCGAGCTGTTTCCTCACTTGTCGGTGACCGAAAACCTCACCATTGCCCAGATCAAGGTGTTGGGTCGGACCGAATCTGAAGCCAAAGAGCGGGGCCTCAAAATGCTGGATCGCGTGGGTCTGTTGGCTCACAAAGACAAGTTTCCAGGTCAGCTTTCGGGTGGACAGCAGCAGCGCGTGGCCATTGCGCGCGCCTTGTCGATGGACCCGATCGTGATGCTGTTTGACGAACCCACCTCGGCCCTTGACCCCGAAATGGTCGGTGAGGTGCTGGATGTGATGGTTCAACTGGCCAATGAAGGCATGACCATGATGGTGGTGACCCACGAGATGGGTTTTGCCCGCAAAGTGGCCAACCGGGTCATCTTTATTGATGTGGGCGGGCGCATTTTGGAAGACTGCTCCAAAGACGAATTCTTCAACGACCCCGAAAACCGCCAGACCCGTACCAAAGATTTCCTTAACAAAATCTTGCAGCACTGATATAGAGGGGGGCTGAAACCGCAGCAGACCTTCGTGGCCGACCCCTGCGGCCGAAACCTGGGGCCGAACCCTGCGGCCGACCCCCGAAGCCGAACGGCAGCCGCAGGTTTGAGACAATACGCGCCATGACTCAAGAAATGACCCTCACCCGTCCCGATGACTGGCACCTGCATGTGCGCGATGGCGCTGCGCTGAATGTGGTGGTGCCCCACACGGCAGCTCAGTTTGGCCGCGCCATCATCATGCCCAACCTCAAGCCGCCGGTGACCACCGCCGAGCAGGCCATGGCTTACAAGGCCCGCATTCTGGCGGCCGTGCCCAAGGGGCTGGCCTTTGAACCTTTGATGACCCTGTACCTCACCGACAACCTGGCCCCGACTGAAATTGCCCGCGCCAAAGCGGCCGGTGTGGTGGCCTGCAAGCTTTACCCGGCGGGTGCCACCACCAACAGCGATGCCGGTGTGACCGATTTGCGCAAGATTTACCCGGTGCTCGAAGCCATGCAGCGCGAGGGCCTGTTGTTGTTGGTACACGGAGAGGTGACCTCGCCTGACATCGACCTGTTTGACCGTGAGGCGGTGTTCATTGAGCAGCAACTCAAGCCTTTGCGCCGTGATTTTCCTGAGTTGAAGATCGTGATGGAGCACATCACCACCTTAGAGGCCGCCCAGTACGTGGCCGAGGGCGATGCCCGTTTGGGGGCCACCATCACGGCCCACCACCTGCTGTACAACCGCAATGCCATTTTTACGGGCGGAATTCGCCCGCATTACTACTGCCTGCCCGTGCTCAAACGTGAAACGCACCGACTGGCACTGGTCAAAGCGGCCACGTCGGGCCACCCACGCTTCTTTTTGGGGACCGACAGCGCCCCGCACCCTGCGCATTTGAAAGAGCACGCCACGGGTTGCGCAGGCTGTTACACCGCCCACGCGGCCATAGAAATGTATGCCGAAGCCTTTGAGCAAGTGGGTGCACTGGACAAACTGGAAGGTTTTGCCAGTTTCTTTGGTGCCGATTTTTACGGTTTGCCCCGCAATACGGACCGCATCACATTGCACAAAGAAAGCTGGACCCCGGCTGAGAGTTTTGCTTTTGGAGAAGCAGAGCTGAAGCCACTGCGTTCCGGGGAAAGCTTGCCATGGCGTCTGTTGAGCCCCTAATTCCCAAGCCAGCAGACTCACGCTGTCTTTCTGCCCCGTCCCCGGGTGTATCGGCCATAGACTGGTCGGCGCCTTGGTTGGCCGGTTGGCGGGCCTTGGGCGAACCCGTGGCCCAAAAAATTGTGGATGGATCGGCCCAGCACCAGGCTTTGAACGAGGCATTGAACAAAGCAGGGGTGTTGCCAGCCTCGGTTCCGGTTCATTTTGTGCCGCAAAGTGACTTGCCCGAAGGCCAGGCCTACGAGGACTTCATTTTTGCCAGCGGGCAAGTGCCCACCCGCGAAGGCCTGCACGATTTCTTCAATGCACTGTGTTGGATGCATTTTCCGCAGGCCAAAAAACGTCTGAATCAACTGCAGGCCAGCGAAATTGCGCGGGCTGGGGTCGGACAGGTACGCGGTCCTGTGCGCGATGCGGCCACAGTCTTTGATGAGAACGCCTGCTTGATCCAGCCCTCGGATGCCTTGTGGGCGGCACTGACCGAACACCGCTGGTTGGATGCTTTTGTGAGCTTGCGCGCAGAATGGGCCACTACCCGGTTATGGGTCTTTGGTCATGCGGCGCTCGAAAAGCTGGTGCAGCCATACGCCTCGATCACGGTGCATTTGTGGCGCGTGCCCGAGGGGGTAGCCCCAAATCAACTGGACAGTTGGCTGGCGCAAGACTTAAGCGCTGAAAAGTTGTCTCGCAAACCCTTCAGTCCCTTGCCTTTGCTGGGCGTGCCCGGCTGGTGGCCCGCCAATCAAGACCCTGTTTTTTACCAAGATACCGCTGTTTTTCGGCCCAAGCGGCTCAAGCAAGCGGCATAAAAACCGTACGCCTTTCAGGAAATCGCCGCCCTCGCTTGATTTTGAGCGGACAGCCCCTAACATTCGAGCAACGAGCCCGCGTCTTCGGGTTGAAAGTGAAACTTGACATGAAACGTATTCTTCTTTTTGTGATGACCAACCTCGCCGTGGTGGTTGTGTTGGGCATCGTGGCCAATTTGCTCGGCGTGAACCGGTTCTTGACCTCCAACGGCCTGAATCTGGGCGCATTGCTGGGCTTTGCACTGATCATGGGATTTGGCGGTGCCATCATTTCCTTGCTCATCAGCAAGCCGGTTGCCAAGTGGAGCTCGGGTGTGCAGGTCATCAAGGAGCCTGCCAACGCCGACGAAGCTTGGATTGTGGAGACGGTGCGCAAGTTTGCAGACAAATCGGGCATTGGCATGCCCGAAGTCGGCATCTTCCCCGGTGACCCCAACGCCTTCGCCACGGGCGCTTTCCGCGACTCGGCCTTGGTGGCGGTTTCTACTGGTTTGTTGCAAAACATGACGCACGAAGAAATCGAAGCCGTCATTGCCCACGAAGTGGCCCACATTGCCAACGGCGACATGGTCACCATGACCCTGATTCAGGGGGTCATGAACACCTTTGTGGTGTTCATTTCCCGTGTGGTGGGCTATGCAGTGGACAGCTTCTTGCGCAAGGGCGACAGCGAAAACAGCGGCCCCGGTATTGGCTACTATGTCACCACCATCGTGATGGACATCTTGCTGGGCTTTGTAGCGGCCATCATCGTGGCCTGGTTCAGCCGTCAGCGCGAATTCCGTGCCGACGCAAGCGCTGCCAAACTCATGGGCCGCAAGCAACCCATGATCAATGCGCTGGCGCGCTTGGGGGGCGTCCACACTGCCGAGTTGCCCAAAAGCATGGCGGCCATGGGCATTGCCGGCGGTATCGGCCAACTGTTCAGCACCCATCCGCCCATTGAAGAGCGCATTGCAGCACTGCAAAACAGTGCGCAATAAACACTGAGACCAGCCCCCCGTAGGGGCTCTCAACGACCAAGCCCCACGCAGGAGCTTTCAACTGCCAAGCCCTAGGCATGGGCTTTCAACTGCCAAGCCCCACGCAGGGGCTTTCAACTGCCAAGCCTCTGTCGGTTTGTGCAGTGTCCCCGTGGGAGGTCGCCCCTGCGGCCGAATATTTGAATTGGCACAATTCATGAAACCACAAAAGCCCCGCATTGCGGGGCTTTTTCATGAGACCTAGGTTCAACCGTGCCAAAGTGAGAATTTGGCCCTGCCCAACACAAGCGACAGTCCCCGTTTAGGGTGCAAGTTAAGATCTTTGGGTGATTCATACCCCTTCATTCCGGCTTGCATGAAACCGCGCAAGCCCTTTTTCTTCTCGCCAAGGCAGTGGTCGCTGGCGCATCGCCGTAATTTGCGCACTTTTGCCGCTTGGCATCCCACTGTGCGCGGCATGGTTTGGATGGTCTTGGGGGGGCTGATGTTTTCCGTGCTGAACACCATTGCCCGGCAACTGACCTTGCAACTGGATGTGTACCAATCCCAGTTTTTACGTTATTTGTTCGGTTTTCTGGTGATCTTGCCCTGGATCTTTCGCGATGGCTGGCGGGCTTACATGCCTGTGAACTTGGCCGGACAATTTTGGCGTGGCGGTGTGCACACCCTAGGGCTCATTTTGTGGTTCACGGCTTTGCCCAAAATCCCTTTGGCTGACATGACCGCCATTGGCTTTACCGGCCCAATTTTCATCATGATCGGTGCCGCTTGGTTTCTGGGTGAACCCATGCGCAAAGACCGGTGGATCGCTGCCCTCATCGGGTTCGCCGGGGTTTTGGTGGTGGTTTTACCCAAAATGTCTGGAGAAGGCGGTTGGTACAACTTAGTCATGCTGGCGTCTTCACCGGTGTTCGCTGC
>CAMDXR010000037.1 GCA_945877725.1 Limnohabitans sp. Rim8 | reverse complement strand
CTCTGGGTCGACATGTTTGGCCTCGAAGTGACCGGCACCTTCAAAAGCGAGCGCGAAAACGTGGACGAAGACATCTGTGCCATTGGCCGTGGCCCCTTCAAAGTGGAGGTGGACTTGATGCAGCCACTGGATCCGGACAAGAAACCCGCCGTGCACACCACGCCGCTGAACCACATTGGCTTGTGGATTGATGACTTGCCTGTGGCCGTTGAATGGCTTTCAGCCCAAGGTGTGCGCTTTGCACCTGGCGGCATTCGCAAAGGGGCGGCAGGTTTTGACATCACCTTTTTGCACCCCAAGAGCAGTGAAGAATTTCCAATTGGCGGAGAAGGGGTGCTGATCGAGTTGGTGCAGGCGCCCCCTGAGGTTATTTCTGCCTTTAGGATGTTTGAACAAAACTGATTAAAAAGTACACAAATAACAAATTTATCGTTTATTACTCATTTTGTTGTTTTATTAGCTACAATAAAGTTGCTTTTATTACTTTATTGGATGCTTTGAAATCGCTACTGCTTGTAGTGTTCAAGTCGCCGTTTCGTTAGATACCCCTGGGGCGGCGCTGTGAATACTGACCTTCTAAAACTTGCCAATGAACGCATCGACAACGCTAACGTGCCCCCAAGGCGCTCATTAGCGGACAGCCTGACCTTGCGTCGCTGGGGGGCACAGGGGGCCCTCGTGATTTGGGCCTGTTATGTCACTCTGCTGATGGGTTGGTGGGCTTACTTAAACCCATTGCTGGCCGATATATGCAAAGGTCTGTTATGACTTTTTGGCAGCAAATTTTGCCATCCAAGCTTGAGGATGGCTACCTGAAGCCGTATCGGGCGAAAGCCGACTTGATCATGGTCTGGTCCAACTTGTTCATGACCTTGGTTTGCTTTGGGGTGGCCTCAGTGCAGAGTGAATGGTGGCCTGCCGTGCTCATTTGCCTGCCCACCTTGCTGTTGTCATGGGTTCTACTGAAGACACATCCCGGTGAATTGATGACGCGTTTGTTCATGGGCTGCGCGTTCATGGTCTACACGAGTGTGCTGATTCACCTGTCCAAAGGGGATATAGAGGCCCACTTCTCGGCCTTCGGTTTAATTGGTGTTCTGCTTTATTACCGCGATTGGAGAACCATCGCCATCGCCACGGTGTTCATCTATCTGCAGCATCTTGTGGGCGGATATGCCCAAACCCTGGGAGCTCCTATTTTTGTTTTTGACACCGATGCTTTTTGGCTCAAGTTCGTTGTCCATGTCGCTTATTTTTTGCCCTTTGTGGGGATGATGGGGTTTTTGTCTATTTGGCTCAAAAAGGAAGGGGTTGAACAGCAACGCATCATCGAGGCCAGTGTTGAAACAGCGCACGCCCTGCGGGAAGCAACACACCGGGCCGAAGTGGCCAATCGTTTGAAAAGTCAGTTTTTGGCCAACATGAGCCACGAAATTCGAACCCCTCTGAATGGCGTGGGAGGCATGATCGAGTTGGCCTTGCAAACACCCTTGACCGCGCGGCAGCGAGACTATTTGAATGTGGCTCAAGAGTCCTCGGCCTATTTGTTGGCCTTACTGAATGACATTCTGGATTTTTCGAGAATGGAGGCGGGTGCCTTGGACTTGTCGTTCAGACCCACCCGACTGAGGGAGATCGGTGTTTCTTTGCAAAAGACCTTTGATGCCATGGCGCTGGCCAAAGGGCTGGTCTTCGAAATGGATTGCGATGAAGATGTACCGGAATGGGTTTTGACCGACCCCACGCGCCTGCGCCAAATCCTACTTAATTTAATCAGCAATGCATTGAAATACACCCCGCAGGGATGGGTGAAGGTGTCCATTCATGTGCAGCCAGACTCAACCCAGCCAGAGCTGACTTTGCTGAACATCGAGGTTCGGGATTCGGGCATTGGCTTCCCTGCCAGCATGGCCGAAACCATTTTTGCCCCCTTTGTCCAGGTGGACAGTTCATCCACACGGGTCCACGAAGGTGCCGGTTTGGGGCTGGCCATTACCAAAAGCCTGGTGCAATTGCTGAATGGTGAAATCAAGGCCAACAGCATCGAAGGCGAAGGGGCTTGTTTTCAGGTTTGCTTGCCAGTTAAAAAGGTGGAGGTCGACGTTGAACCCCATTCCGAGACAGCCCAATTGACATGCTCAGCAGGCCAAGGCCTCAGGATTTTGGTGGCGGAAGACCACCCTGTGAACCAAAAAGTGTTGCACTTGATGTTGAGTCAACTCGGGCATGAGGCCACATTCGTCCCAGACGGACAAGCCGCCATGCAACACCTGGACAGTGCGCCCTTTGACTTGCTTTTGCTCGATGTCATGATGCCCAAAATTGACGGCTTGGAGGTTCTGGCCCGTTGGCGTGAGCACGAGATGCATGCAGGTCATCGCACACCGATCGTGATGGTCACCGCGCATGCGATGCAGGGCGATGCCGAAAAATTTCTTCAAGCAGGTGCCGATGGGTACTTGGCTAAACCCTTCAGCTTGGCGCTTTTGAAACAAGTCATTGACCGCCAGGTGACCGAAGTGAACCCTTGAGGTTTTAATGCCCGCTTGCTCAACTTTTTAGCTGAGTAGCCCGTGCAACTTGTCAGTTCAACCGGCCCGAGATCTTGCTTTGGCGAGAGCGGCTTCAATGATGGCGCGTTTGCGGTCCATCTCTGCTTGACCCGCAGCCCCCTCAGTGCCTTGGGTGTGCGCCGACAAGTCAGCAAGCTTTTGCGCCGCTTTGGCCTGCATTAAGCGCTGATGTGCAGCGTCTTCCTGGATCAACCTTTGTTGCCTGTTGACATAACGTGTTCGAGCGGTTTGGGCTTGATCGGGCGACCAAGCCGCCCAACCGGTCATGTCGCCTGTTACGTTTTCCAGCGCGATACAGTCCACTGGACACACCGGAATGCAAAGTTCGCACCCCGTGCACCAGGGTTCGATCACGGTGTGCATGAGTTTGTTGGCTCCCAGAATGGCATCGGTCGGGCAAGCCTTGATGCACAGGGTGCAGCCAATGCACCAAGCCTCGTCGATGATGGCCACACGCCGAGGACCTTCTGTACCGTGTGCCGGGTTGAGTGGCTCTGCCGGAAGCCCCGTCAGCTTGGATAAACGCTCAATGCCTGCTTGACCGCCTGGTGGGCATTGGTTGATGGGGGCTTGCCCTTGCGCCATGGCTTGGGCATAACTGGCGCAGTCGGGAAAGCCGCAACGCGTGCACTGGGTTTGCGGCAGTGCATCATTTAACAATAGAAAAAGCGCCTGGGTCTCAGGCGCTGTTCCGGGCAAAGTGGGCATGGGCCTCAGGCTTTGGTTTTGGGGGCAACCCAGTTGGTTTTTACCGCAGTGCTGGCATTTCCAGTGGGGCTGGTTTTGGTGCTGGCACTGGCTGGTGTTTTGGTCGCGGCTTTGACCAAAGATTTTGCCGAAGTTTTGACCTTGGCTTTATCGGCGACTTTTGCTGGGGCTTTTAGAGGGGTTTTCTCAGAGCCTTTGAGCACCGCCTTGGCCGTTGTTTTGGGCGCTGCGGTTTTGGGCGCAACCGGGCGAACGGCCACGGTTTTGGCCTTGGCTGGCACGGCGACAGGTTTGGCTACCGCGCTGAGGGCCGGTTTTTTGATCGCAGCTGACTTTGCCACCACAGCGGGTTTGGCTGCCTTGACTGAAACCAATTGAGCGGGCGCAACAGCTTTGCCACTGGCTTGAGAGGGGTGGTTCTTGATGAACTTGACCACTTGGGGATAAACGATTTCGCGCCAGCGGCGGCCGCTGAAAATGCCGTAATGACCCGCGCCTTCCACTTCAAGGTGCATGCGTTCACTGACGGGCACACCGCTGCACAGGTCTTGTGCCGCACGGGTTTGGCCGGAGCCAGAGATGTCGTCCAACTCGCCTTCGACAGTCATCAATGCTGTGCCCTTGATGTCTTGGGGCCGAACACGCTCAATGCGGCCGTCCACACCCTTCACATCCCAAGTGCCGTTGACCAGTTTGAAATCTTGGAACACGGTCTGGATGGTTTCCAGGTAGTAATCGGCATCCATGTCGAGCACGGCGTTGTACTCGTCATAAAACTTGCGGTGCGCTTCGGCGCTGGCATCGTCGCCCTTGATCAGGTCTTTGAAATAGTCGTAATGGCTGGTGGCGTGGCGGTCTGGGTTCATGGCCACAAAGCCGGTGTATTGCAAAAAGCCAGGATAAACACGGCGTCCGGCACCTGGGAAGGTTGGCGGTACGCGGTAGATAACATTGTTCTCGAACCACTCAAAACTCTTGTTGGTGGCCAAGTTGTTCACTGATGTTGGGGATTTGCGGGCATCGATCGGGCCGCCCATCATGGTCATGGTCAGTGGCGTTTTTTCGCCCCGGCTGGCCATCAGGGAGACCGCTGCCAAGACCGGAACGGTAGGCTGGCAAACGCTCACCACATGGCAGTCGCCATAGATGGATTGCAAATGGCGGATGAACTCTTGCACGTAATTGATGTAGTCGTCGAGGTGGAATTCACCTTCGGACAGGGGCACCAAGCGGGCATTTTTCCAGTCGGTGATGTAGACCTTGTGGTCTTGCAGCATGGTTTTGACGGTGTCGCGCAGCAAGGTGGCGTAGTGACCAGACAAAGGGGCCACGATCAGCACGGCAGGCTGGCCTTTGAGCAAGTTCAGTGTGGAGGTATCGTCAGAGAAGCGCTTGAAACGACGCAGTTCACAGAAAGGCTTGTCAATCTCGATGCGCTCGTGAATGGCCACTTCTGTTTTGTTGATCTTGAGAGTGCGAATGCCGAACTCGGGTTTGACATAGTCTTTGCCCAAGCGGTGCATCAGGGCATAGCCTGCAGAGGCGCGTTGTCCGAGGGGGGTTTGTGAAAGGGGGTTGAGTGGGTTGCTGTAAAGCTTTGCCGCTGCTTGTGCCAGATCGGAAAATGGCTCCATGATGGAGCGTTGGGTTTCAAATATCTGATAAAGCATGTGACATTTTCCCTGTGTAAGCAATATGGTGCGGTGCAGCAATACTACAGGACTCAAGCCTCTATTTTTTGAGTGTTGACCCTAATCAACAGTCACATCCCCGACCGATCAAAAAAAAACCGCTCCGTCAGGAGCGGTTGCAAGCGGACTGTCAGCCCGATCAGACGACTTTGGCGATGGATGCGCAAACGTAATCGATGTTTTTGCTGTTGAGCGCCGCTACACACATGCGCCCAGTGTCGGTGCCATACACCCCGAATTCAGTTCGCAGGCGCACCATTTGGTCTTTGGTGAGGCCGGAATAACTGAACATGCCGATTTGGCTGGTGATAAAGCCCATGTCTTGTTTCACCCCCGCCGCCTTGAGCCCGTCCACCAGTTTTTGGCGCATGGCCTTGATGCGAACACGCATTTCACCCAGCTCTTTTTCCCATAAAGCGCGCAGTTCCGGGTTGGTCAAAACGGCGGCTACCACCGCGCCACCGTGAATGGGTGGGTTCGAGTAATTGGTTCGAATGGCGATTTTCAGTTGCGACAACACGCGCGAAGCTTCTTCTTTGTCAGTGGCCACCACCGACAAGGCCCCCACGCGTTCACCATACAAGCTGAAGCTTTTGGAGAACGAAGTCGAGACAAAAATGTTGAGCCCCGCCGCCACAAATTTGCCAATCACGGCACCGTCTTCGGCAATGCCGTGACCGAAGCCTTGGTAAGCCATGTCGAGGAATGGTGTCAGTGCTTTGGCCTTGACCAGAGCAATCACTTGGTCCCATTGGTCGGCGGTGATGTCGTAACCGGTCGGGTTGTGGCAGCAAGCATGCAAGACTACGATAGTGCCGGGCACTGCGGCATTCAGGCTGGCGAGCATGCCTTCAAAATTAACGCCACGTTTCACGGCGTCGTAGTAGGCATAGTTCTCGACTTCGAACCCGGCATTGACAAAAATAGCGCGGTGGTTTTCCCAGCTCGGGTCAGAAATCATGACTTTGGCTGCAGGGCTGACCTTTTTCAGGAAGTCGGCCCCAATCTTCAGGCCTCCAGTGCCGCCAATGGCCTGAACGGTTGACACGCGCCCGGACTTGACCACGTCGGATTCAGCGCCAAAAACCAAGGCTTTGACCGCGTTGTCGTAGGCCACGATGCCATCAATAGGCAAATAGCCACGGGCAGAAGGGGTGGCCATCATGGTTTTTTCAGCGCTTTGCACGCACTGCAGCAAGGGCAGTTTGCCGTTGTCGTCGAAATACACGCCCACACCCAAATTCACCTTGTTGGGGTTGGTGTCGGCGTTGAATTGTTCGTTCAAACCCAAAATCGGGTCGCGGGGAGCCATTTCGACGGCGGAAAACAAAGACATGTGAAATCCTGAAGGGGGTGGATAAAAACAAGCAATCAAGAAGCAGGGCGATCCTGCTATGGCCTTGAAACTACAAAACCATCTATTTTAAAGGCCAGGACTTGCCACTGAGATGGGATCCATTGAAGAACGTTGTCAAGCCTGGTTCAGTTGACCGGGCCAATTCGGGTCAGCCAGGCTCTGAAATGGTTGTTGCCCCCTAAAACCGTCTGGACATTGGATCGGCTGGCCCAAAGCAGGTTTTGCCGGTAGAGCACAAGGTGGTGAATTTGCGCGGCATGGATTTTCACGCTGATCTGGCTAGACATTATTTTCAAATTTGTGCACTACAAAAATATATTTATATACAAATATTGGCAGCTTAATAATGCTAATATTGAACACTTAAATGCTCATGTCGAGTGTTTTTTTGGGGACTTCATGCGTCGTATTTCAAAATCCTTTCCGGCACTGACGACCTTTGCGCTGCTGACCGCCACATTATTCACCGCAGGTTTGTCCAGCGCTCAGGCGCAAGAGGTCTATGTAGGGGCCGGGGTGTTTGGCTTGCAATTGGGCTATGCACACGCCATCAATCCCCAGCTGAACGTGCGGGCCGATTACATGACACTGGGCAGCCGCAGTGAAACAAGCAATGAGTCCAACACCGAGTACAAGTCGCAACTCAATTGGAACCGCAAGGCATTGCTGGCCGACTGGTTCCCCAGCGAAACCAGTGGGTTTCGGGTCACAGGGGGTGCCACTTTCAACAGCATCAAGGTCGACCTGACAGCGGGGGGTGCAGGCCAAAAGGTGGACATCAATGGCAAGAGTTACGTGCTGGGTGCCAACGACAGCTTGAACATTCAGGTGAAATTTCCCCAAACAACACCCTATCTGGGCATTGGTTGGGGCTTAAAGCCAGGCATCAAAGGCTGGGGATTCCACACCGATCTGGGCGTGTCATTTGGGCGCTTCAGGGTCACTGAAACACGTCAAGGCGAATTGGCCAACGGCGGCAAATTGGGTGTAAGTCAGTCTGATGTGGACAAAGAGTTGACCGATGTGCGCGACAGCGTGGCCAAACTGAAAATTTTGCCTCAACTGACGATTGGCGGTTCGTACAGTTTCTGATCGGCATATTTTGTTACGCCGCTAAGTTCGTGTATTTCGGTAAATATTTTTGTTATTCAGGCAGATGAAGTCTTGGCGTCAATCTTTCAGATGAACAAATCCACGGCTCAATTTATAGTTTTTATTGTTTTATTTCTTGCTTTTCATCCAGCGCAAGCATCATGCCCCTCTTGGCCCACGACCGATCGCTATGCATTAAAGGATGGCGAAGTCACCGACAAACAATCCGGCTTGATTTGGCAGCGTTGCAGTGTTGGCCAAAGTTGGAGCCCCGTTGCCAATACTTGCACAGGCAATGCCACACTGTTCACCTACGAAGAGTCATTGGTCTTGGCCAAAACCTTCAATTCTCAAAAGGTGAGCATTCACCCCAGCCAAGTTGACCCTCGTTGGCGCATGCCTTACGTGAGGGAACTTGCCAGATTGGTGGACAGGGGTTGCGAGATTCCCTCTATTGACTTGGTTGCTTTTCCTGCAAGCCCCAAAGGCTGGTTCTGGACAGGATCGGTTTATGTGAGCTATCCCACTTTTGCCTGGGTTGTTTACTTCAATACTGAGCGGGTCAACTCGGGCGGCGGTCGCCGAGAGAGGGGATATTGGGTTCGCTTGGTGCGCAACGGTCCCTGACAAGGCGAATTCGCCGTGTCAGAGTCTCTGGTCATCGTTCAGGCGGTTTTGTTTTTAGCCTGACGATTGCACATCCCTCAAGCCAGGTCGAAACGGTCCAGATTCATCACCTTGGTCCAGGCGGCCACGAAATCGTTCACAAACTTTTCTTGTGCATCGTTGGCGCCATAAACTTCTGCCAAAGCGCGAAGCTGGGCGTTGGAGCCAAACACAAGGTCCACCACTGTGCCGGTCCATTTCAGTTCACCGGATCGGCGGTCACGCCCTTCCAAGATTGCGCTGTCGGGTGATTTTTTCCATGCGTTGCGCATGTCCAGAAGGTTGACAAAAAAGTCGTTGCTCAAGGTTTCCGCGCGATGGGTCAACACGCCATGCGGTGCTTGCCCAACGTTGCCACCCAAGACCCGCAAGCCACCTACCAATACCGTCATTTCAGGTGCACTGAGTGTGAGCAATTGGGCTTTGTCCAGCAGCAGCTCGGCGGCTACGTTTTCCAAACCAGGGTGTGTGTAGTTGCGAAATCCATCGGCAACAGGCTCTAGGACTTGGTAAGACTCCACGTCGGTTTGTTCTTGTGTAGCGTCCATTCGGCCAGGGGTAAAAGCCACTTTGACCTGTTGGCCTGCTTTGTGGGCTGCCAGCTCAATGGCCGAGTTGCCTGCCAACACAATCAGATCCGCCAATGATATTTTTTTACCAGCGGCTTGTGTTGCATTGAACGCTTGCTGAATGGACTGGAGTGTTTGAAGCACTTGGGCCAGTTGCTCAGGCTGGTTGGCCGCCCAGTCTTTGGCGGGCGCCAGACGGATGCGTGCGCCGTTGGCACCGCCGCGTTTGTCGCTGCCACGGTAGCTGGAGGCAGATGCCCAAGCGGTGCTGACCAATTGAGAAATGGTCAAGCCTGAAGCCATCACCTTTGCTTTGAGTGCGGCCAGATCGGTGGCGTCCACCAGCGGGTGGTCAAGCGCAGGAATCGGGTCTTGCCATTTCAGGGTCTCTTGCGGGGCCAGTTTGCCCAAGTAGCGTGTGCGTGGTCCCATGTCCCGGTGGGTGAGCTTGAACCAAGCGCGGGCAAAAGCGTCGGCAAAATCGGCTGGGTTTTGGTGAAAACGGCGGGAGATTTTTTCGTAAATCGGGTCCATGCGCAGCGACATGTCGGCGGTGGTCATCATGGGGGGGTGTTTTTTGGCCGGATCGTGAGCATCTGGAATCATGTGTTCCGGTTTCACGTTTTGCGCCACCCACTGTTGTGCACCTGCCGGGCTGTGCGTCAGTGCCCATTCGTAGCCAAACAACATGTCGAAATAGCCGTTGTCCCAAGTGGTGGGGTTGGGTTTCCAAGCACCCTCAATGCCACTGGTGGTGGTGTGCACCCCTTTGCCACTGCCCAATTTGTTGATCCAACCCAGCCCCTGTTCTTCCAAGTGCGCACCTTCTGGTTCGGGGCCCACCAGGGTGGGATCTCCCGCACCGTGGGCTTTGCCAAAGGTGTGGCCCCCGGCGACCAAGGCCACGGTTTCTTCGTCGTTCATGGCCATGCGGGCAAAGGTTTCGCGCACATCCTGGCCCGAGGCGATGGGGTCGGGTTTGCCGTCCGGGCCTTCGGGGTTCACATAGATCAGGCCCATTTGCACTGCCGCCAAAGGGCTTTGCAGTTGGCGCTTGCCGCTGTATCGGCTGTTGGCCTGGTCGCTGGTGGCCAGCCAGGCTTTTTCTGCGCCCCAATAAATATCTTGCTCAGGCTCCCAGATGTCTTCGCGACCCCCGGCGAAGCCAAAAGTTTTGAATCCCATGGATTCGAGGGCAATGTTGCCCGCCAAAATCAACAAATCTGCCCATGACAATTTGCGGCCGTATTTTTGTTTAATGGGCCACAACAGGCGGCGGGCCTTGTCCAGGTTGCCGTTGTCCGGCCAACTGTTCAATGGGGCAAAGCGCTGGTTGCCGCTGCCTGCGCCGCCTCGGCCATCGCCGACGCGGTAGGTGCCTGCCGAGTGCCAGGCCATGCGCACCATCAGTCCCCCATAGTGTCCCCAGTCGGCAGGCCACCAGTCTTGGGAGTCGGTCATGAGAGCGTGCAGATCTTGCACCACGGCGTCCAGATCGAGGGTTTTGAATGCTGCGGCGTATTCAAATTGCGCACCCATTGGGTTGGCATCGGGCGTGTGTTGGTGCAGGATGCCGAGTTTCAGCTGGTTGGGCCACCAGTCTGCGTTGGCGGGGGCGGCGGCTTGGGTGTGGCCGCTCGCGGCGTGGGGGAAGGGGCACTTGGCTTCAGTGGTCATGTCCATCTTTCTGTTGCGGTTAAAGAATCGAGTAGCACTGAAGATTAATTTCCATTTCCAATTAATCCAATTGGATTAACTCATTCTCGTCATAGGTATTTTTGTGCAGATGGCGCATTGCTAATGGGCTTTGAAACCTCTGGACTGGCTGCAAAGCTTGTATTGGGTTCAAGAACGGGGCACGAAATAGTGTGCGCACCACGGGGTGGTGTTGGGCCGGTTGCTCTTAACTGGGCCCGGTGCAGTAGCATGTCGTTTTGTCGGTGGCCGTGTTTCCGGTCTCGGGTCTGCACCGCTTTTTTGAGTCGAATCGAGTCGAATGTCTGAAATCATTTCATTGTCTGAAGTCCCCGCTGATGCGCCTGAAGTAGGGCAGTTCATCAGCTACCCCAACTCGCCATTCGAGTTGTTCCAGCCCTACCCCCCGGCGGGGGACCAACCCACGGCCATTGTTGAGTTGGTGGAGGGGGTGCATGACGGCGAAGTGTTTCAGACTTTGCTGGGTGTCACGGGGTCAGGCAAAACCTTCACCATGGCCAACGTCATTGCCCAGCTGGGGCGGCCGGCCATTGTGTTTGCCCCCAACAAGACCTTGGCGGCACAGCTTTACAGCGAATTCCGGGAGTTTTTCCCTAAAAACGCGGTGGAGTATTTCGTCAGTTATTACGACTATTACCAGCCGGAAGCCTATGTGCCGCAGCGGGATTTGTTCATCGAAAAAGACTCGGCTATCAATGAGCACATTGAACAAATGCGCTTGTCCTGTACCAAAAGCATCATGGAACGGCGCGATGTGGTGATTGTGGCCACCGTGTCGGCCATCTACGGTATTGGCGAGCCTGAGAGCTACCACCGCATGATCATGACGCTGCGCACGGGCGACAAACTGGGCCAGCGCGATGTCATTGGACAGCTGATTCGCATGCAATATCAGCGCAATGACATGGAGTTCAGTCGGGGCAAGTTCAGGGTGCGGGGCGACACGATTGATGTGTTTCCGGCTGAACACTCAGAGCTGGCCATTCGCATTGAGTTGTTTGACGACGAGATTGAAAGCCTGCAGTTATTTGACCCGTTGACCGGGCGCATTCGCCAGAAGATTCCCCGCTTCACGGTTTACCCGTCTAGCCATTACGTGACCCCTCGCGATAAGGTGTTGGCCGCGGTTGAGACCATCAAAGTTGAGCTGGCCCAGCGTTTGAAGGAGTTGGTGGGCATGGGCAAGTTGGTCGAGGCCCAGCGACTAGAACAGCGCACCCGGTTTGATTTGGAAATGTTGTCTGAGGTGGGGCACTGCAAGGGCATTGAAAATTACACCCGGCATTTGTCAGGCGCAGCCCCCGGAGACCCGCCCAGCACCTTGACCGATTACATGCCTGCCGATGCGATCATGTTTTTGGACGAGAGCCACCAGATGATTGGGCAGCTGAATGCCATGTACAACGGGGACAAAGCCCGAAAAACCACCTTGGTGGAGTACGGTTTTAGGTTGCCCAGTGCACTGGACAACCGGCCCCTGAAGTTTGAAGAGTTTGAAAAACGCATGCGCCAGTGCATTTTTGTCTCAGCCACGCCTGCTGACTACGAGAAGACCCATTCGGGCAAAGTGGTCGAGCAAGTGGTTCGGCCTACAGGACTGGTGGACCCACAGGTAGAGGTGCGACCTGCCACGCATCAAGTGGACGATGTGTTGCAAGAAATCCGCATCCGGGCCGACAAACACGAGCGCGTGCTGATTACCACCCTGACCAAGCGTATGGCCGAACAGTTGACCGATTACTTAAGTGACAACGGCGTGAAAGTGCGCTATTTACACAGCGATGTAGATACCGTCGAGCGGGTTGAGATTTTGCGCGACCTGCGCTTGGGAGCGTTTGATGTGCTGGTGGGCATTAACCTGCTGCGTGAGGGCTTGGACATTCCCGAGGTGTCTTTGGTCGCCATTTTGGATGCCGACAAAGAAGGCTTTTTACGCGCCGAGCGCAGCCTGATTCAAACCATCGGGCGTGCTGCGCGCAACTTGAATGGCCGCGCTATTTTGTACGCTGACCGAATGACCGAGTCCATGAAAAAGGCCATGGGTGAGACCGAAAGGCGTCGCGTTAAACAAGTGGCCCACAACGAGGCCCATGGCATTACGCCAAAAAGCATTGTCAAAAAGGTCAAAGACCTGATTGATGGCGTTTACAGCGAGAAGTCCGGCAAAGAAGCCGAACGCTTGGAGCAAGCAGCTTTGCAACGAGCCAAAGTTGAGGACATGAGCGAAAAAGACATTGCCCGAGCCATTAAACAGTTGGAAAAGCAAATGATGGAACACGCCCGCAACCTCGAGTTTGAAAAAGCCGCCCAGGTGCGCGACCAACTTTCGATACTCAAAGAGCAAGCCTTTGGGGCCACTGGAGGGGACAACATCGTGCCCTTGATCCGTGCCTAAGTGGGTGCAGCGGTAATGCTCTACAGCGAGGAATGACCCTTTAACCCGAGTGTTTTAATCGGGATTGCGATATACTTGACTTGTTTAGTCGGGATCACTGCACGGGCAAGTCAAGACTGGGTATTTACAAACTTCAGGAGTCGCCATGCGTTTAACCACCAAGGGCCGTTTTGCCGTCACAGCCATGATCGATTTGGCATTGCGCCAAGATGCAGGCCCTGTGACTTTGGCCGCCATTAGCCAGCGCCAACAAATTTCTTTGTCTTACCTTGAGCAGTTATTTGGCAAGTTGCGCCGTCATAACTTGGTCGAATCCACTCGAGGACCTGGTGGCGGTTACACCTTGGGGCGCAAGTCAACGGACATTACTGTCGCAGACATCATCCTCTCAGTGGACGAACCCATTGACGCCACCCATTGCGGGGGCAAGGAAAATTGCCATGGGGGTGACAGCCGTTGCATGACCCACGATCTGTGGGCTTCCCTGAACTCCAAAATGGTCGAGTTTTTAGACTCCGTCTCACTGCAAAAGCTGGTAGATGACCAACTGGCCAAAGGCTTGATCGTGGAGAACAAGCCCGGCGTTAAGCGCGCGATCTCCCCCATGCCTGTGGTTAAGCCCATTCGCCTGACCGGTCCCAATTCTGTTTTTGACCTGGGCAACATGCTTGCCAAATCCTGATTGACTTGATTGAACTGATTGAAGAAGTACTGAACATGGACACTCCACACTTCCCCATTTATTTAGACTACGGTGCCACCAATCCATGCGATCCCCGCGTGGTAGATGCCATCGTTCCTTGGTTGCGTGAGCATTTTGGCAATCCCGCATCGCGCACTCACGCTTGGGGTTGGGAGGCCGAAGCCGCTGTCGAAAAGGCCCGTGAAAACGTGGCCGACCTGATTGGTGCCGACCCCCGCGAAATTGTCTGGACCAGCGGCGCAACGGAATCCAACAACCTGGCCATCAAGGGCGCAGCCAATTTTTACAAATCGCGCGGTAAACACCTGATCACCGTCAAAACCGAACACAAAGCCGTACTGGACGCCATGCGTGAGCTGGAGCGTCAGGGCTTTGATGTCACCTATATGGATGTGCAGGCCGACGGTTTGTTGAACATGGACGCGCTCAAAGCAGCGATTCGCCCTGACACCATCCTGATCAGCGTGATGTTCGTGAACAACGAAATCGGGGTGATTCAAGACGTGACTGCCATTGGCAATTTGTGCCGCGAAAAAGGCATCATTTTTCACGTCGATGCCGCGCAAGCCACGGGCAAGGTCGAAATCAACATGGCCCAGCTCCCAATTGACCTGATGAGCTTGGCATCGCACAAAACTTATGGTCCTAAGGGCATCGGTGCTTTGTATGTGCGCCGCAAGCCCCGCGTGCGCCTGGAAGCACAAATGCACGGCGGAGGTCACGAGCGCGGCATGCGTTCAGGCACTTTGCCCACTCACCAGTGCGTGGGCATGGGTGAAGCCTTTCG
>CAMDXR010000036.1 GCA_945877725.1 Limnohabitans sp. Rim8 | reverse complement strand
CGGGCGATTTGCACGTTTTGCACGCCAAAACCGTGCTCATGGCCACAGGCGGTGCAGGCCGTATTTATGCCGCTTCGACCAATGCCTTCATCAATACCGGCGACGGGTTGGGCATGGCAGCGCGCGCGGGCATCCCCCTTGAAGACATGGAATTCTGGCAATTCCACCCAACGGGTGTGGCTGGCGCAGGCGTGTTGCTGACCGAAGGCTGCCGTGGCGAAGGGGCGATTTTGCTGAACAGCAATGGCGAACGCTTCATGGAGCGCTATGCGCCTACCCTGAAAGATCTGGCCCCACGCGACTTTGTGTCCCGCTGCATGGACCAAGAGATCAAGGAAGGCCGTGGCTGCGGTCCAAACAAAGACTACGTGATGCTCAAGCTTGACCACCTGGGTGCCGACACCATCCACAAACGCCTGCCTTCGGTATATGAAATCGGCGTCAACTTTGCCAACGTCGACATCACCAAAGAGCCCATCCCCGTGGTGCCCACCATCCACTACCAGATGGGCGGCATTCCGACCAACATCAACGGCCAAGTGGTCATTCAAAACGCCACCGACCACAACGCCGTGGTCAACGGTTTGTACGCCGTGGGCGAATGCTCTTGCGTGTCGGTGCATGGCGCCAACCGCCTGGGTACCAACTCCTTGCTCGATTTGTTGGTGTTTGGCCGTGCTGCGGGCAACCACATCGTGGACTTCGCTTCCAAAACAAAGTCGCACAAACCTATGCCTGCCGACGCGACCGACCGCACCCTGGAACGCCTGAACAAACTCGAAGGTCGGGGCGGTGAATACGCGCAAGATGTGGCCAACGACATGCGCGCCGCCATGCAGCAGCATGCAGGCGTGTTCCGCACCCAAGCCAGCATGGACGAAGGCGTGCAAAAGATCGCCGCCATTCGCGAGCGTGTCAATGCGATCGGCCTAAAAGACACTTCCAAAGTGTTCAACACCGCCCGCATCGAAGCGCTGGAAGTAGAAAACCTCATCGAAAGCGCCCAAGCCACCATGGTTTCGGCTGCAGCACGTCGCGAATGCCGTGGTGCCCATACCGTGAGCGACTACGAGCGTGCAGTGGACGATCCAATCGCCCCATTGGGCCGCGATGATGCCAATTGGATGAAACACAGCCTGTGGCACAGCGAGTCCAACAGCCTGACCTACAAACCCGTCAAACTCAAACCCCTGACCGTGGACTCCGTGCCACCCAAGGTTCGCACGTTCTAAAAATTGCTTGGGCCGCTCGGATCGTGTCGATCCTGCGGCCCACCCCCCGAATTCAACAGGAGCTCATCCATGACCCTACGCACTTTTCAGATCTACCGTTACGACCCCGATAAAGATGCCAAGCCCTACATGCAAACCATTCAGGTTGAATTGGATGGCCACGAACGCATGTTGCTTGACGCCCTGATGAAGCTCAAGGCCGTAGACCCCAGCATCTCTTTCCGCCGCTCATGCCGCGAAGGCGTCTGCGGCTCAGACGCAATGAACATCAACGGCAAAAACGGCTTGGCATGTTTGACCAACATGAACACCTTGCCCGGCACCATCGTGCTCAAGCCGCTGCCCGGACTGCCCGTCATCCGCGATGTGATCGTGGACATGACCCAATTCTTCAAGCAATACCATTCGATCAAGCCTTATTTGATCAACAGCACCATTCCACCCGAAACCGAGCGCCTGCAAAGCCCCGAAGAGCGTGATGAGCTGAACGGTCTTTACGAATGCATCTTGTGCGCCAGTTGCTCCACCAGCTGCCCCAGCTTTTGGTGGAATCCTGACAAATTTGTCGGTCCTGCCGGTTTGTTGCAAGCCTATCGCTTCATTGCCGACAGCCGCGACGAAGCCACCTCCGAGCGTCTGGACAATCTTGAAGACCCTTACCGCCTGTTCCGTTGCCACACCATCATGAACTGCGTCGATGTTTGCCCCAAAGGGCTGAACCCGACCAAGGCCATCGGTAAGATCAAAGAAATGATGGTTCGCCGCGCTGTCTGATGACTGCCACGCCCTTACTTGAAGACGCGTCCTTGGTCGACGCAGACCGCCACGCCCTTTTGAGCGAGCGGTCGCTTAGCAAACTCCGGTGGCGCAGTCGCCGGGGCTTGCTCGAAAACGACTTGTTCATCGAACGCTTCTTCAATCGGCACGATGCTCGCTTGACCATTGGGCAGGCCCGAGGCATGTACGTGCTGATGGACCTGTCTGACAACGATCTCATGGACTTGCTGCTGCGCCGAAAGGAACTGCAGCCAGAGATCGGCACCGAAGAGGTGCGTGAAGTCCTGGACATGTTGAGAGCCTGATCCATCACGGATCACCACCGTATTTTTTGAGGAAACCCACCATGCAACTCGCAGACAACAAAGCCACCCTGTCGTTCTCCAATGGCAGCCCGAGCGTCGACATGCCCGTGTACTCCGGCAATATTGGTCCGGATGTGATCGATATCCGCAAGTTGTACGCACAAACCGGCATGTTCACCTATGACCCGGGTTTCCTGTCCACAGCTTCTTGCCAATCGGCCATTACGTACATCGATGGCGACAAAGGCGAACTGCTGTACCGCGGCTATCCAATTGAACAACTGGCCAACAAAGCCGACTTTCTGGACACCTGCTACCTGCTGTTGAATGGCGAATTGCCCGTTGGACAACAAAGCAAAGACTTCCACAAATTGGTGAACAACCACACCATGGTGAACGAGCAAATGCAGTTTTTCCTGCGTGGCTTCCGCCGTGACGCGCACCCGATGGCTGTTTTGACGGGCCTGATCGGCGCACTGTCGGCCTTCTATCACGACAGTACTGACATCAATAACCCCGAACACCGCCACATCGCTGCGATCCGTTTGATCGCCAAGATGCCCACACTGGTCGCCATGGCCTACAAATACGGTGTGGGCCAGCCTTACATGTACCCCCGTAACGAGTTGTCCTATGCCGGCAACTTCTTGCGCATGATGTTTGGCACGCCTTGCGAAGACTACAGGGTCAACCCCGTGCTCGAGCGAGCCATGGACCGCATCTTTATTCTGCACGCTGATCACGAACAAAACGCATCCACATCCACCGTGCGTTTGTGCGGCTCTTCGGGTACCAACCCGTTTGCCGCCATTGCAGCGGGTGTCGCCTGCCTGTGGGGCCCTGCACACGGAGGCGCCAACGAGGCTTGCCTGAACATGCTGGAAGACATCCAGAAAATGGGCGGCGTCTCCAAAGTCGGCGAATTCATGAGCCAAGTGAAAGACAAAAACTCTGGCGTCAAGCTGATGGGTTTTGGTCACCGCGTGTACAAAAACTACGACCCACGCGCCAAACTCATGCAAGAAACCTGCAACGAAGTGCTGGCCGAACTGGGCCTAGAAAACGACCCACTTTTCAAGCTGGCCAAAGAACTGGAAAAAATTGCTCTGGAAGACGAATATTTCGTCAGTCGCAAGCTCTACCCCAACGTGGACTTCTACTCCGGCATCGTGCAACGTGCCATCGGCATCCCTGTGAACCTGTTCACGGGCGTCTTTGCCCTGGCACGCACTGTGGGCTGGATCGCCCAATTGAACGAAATGATCAGCGACCCCGAGTACAAAATCGGCCGCCCACGTCAGTTGTTCACAGGCTCGCCACGTCGCGACGTGCAGCGTTGATCGGCTAAGCCCCGAAGTCAAAGCCCGCCTTGTGCGGGCTTTTTTCATGGTCAAAGCCAAGCCCGTGCTGGCCAGCCAAATTAAGCCTACTGATGCGCCAAGTCACAATAACTTGAGTGGATGTGGCCTGGGGCTGTCAGGCCGATTTGCTGGCGCGAAGCGACTGATGAGGCCTGGTAGCCCCGGGCCACAGCTGCTCAAGTCCCGGCAAAGGCATGGTGTCGTGCCAGCACGGGCATGGACTCAAGCAAGCAAGTCCCCGCAGAGACCTCAGGCCCTGAACACCAGACAAAGATACATCCCGCTATACGCATAAAATGTCAGGTTGCACAGCAAGGAAGCTCCATGGCACGAACGCTTTACGACAAGATCTGGGACGAACATGTCGTCCACACCGAAGAAGACGGCACCTCTGTGCTGTACATCGACCGCCACTTGGTGCACGAAGTCACCAGCCCCCAGGCCTTCGAGGGTCTGCGCCAAGCGGGTCGCAAAGTCTGGCGCATCAGCTCCATCGTGGCCACTGCCGACCACAACACCCCCACCACCGGCTGGGAGATGGGGTACGACGGCATCACCGACCCCATCAGCAAAGAACAAATCACCACGCTGGACGCGAACATGAAGGAGTACGGCTCGGCCGCCTTCTTCCCTTTCCTGTCCAAGCGCCAGGGCATCGTGCACGTCATTGGCCCTGAAAACGGTGCCACCCTGCCCGGCATGACCGTGGTCTGCGGCGATTCGCACACCTCCACACACGGCGCATTTGGCGCACTGGCCCACGGCATCGGCACCTCGGAAGTCGAACACGTCATGGCCACCCAGACTCTCTTGGCCAAAAAAGCCAAGAACATGCTCATCAAGGTGGAGGGCACATTGGCCAAAGGCCTCACGGGCAAAGACATCGTGCTGGCCATCATTGGCAAAATCGGCACGGCAGGCGGCACCGGTTACACCATCGAGTTTGCAGGCTCCGCCATTCGCGCCCTCAGCATGGAAGCCCGTATGACGGTTTGCAACATGGCCATTGAGGGCGGCGCACGCGCTGGCTTGGTGGCGGTAGATGACAAAACCATCGAATATGTCAAAGGCCGCTTACTCTCCCCGGGCACAGACCCCAAAACCGGTCAATTTGTCGGAGGCCCCGAGTGGGATCTGGCCGTGGCTTACTGGAAAACACTGCAATCCGATCCTGGCGCTCACTTTGACGCGGTGGTCGAACTGGATGCCAGCCTCATCGTGCCGCAAGTGACCTGGGGCACCTCCCCTGAAATGGTCTTAGGCATCGACGGGCAAACACCCGATCCAGACAAAGAAAAAGACGATGTCAAACGCGACGCCATTGAGCGTGCGCTGACTTACATGGGTTTGCAACCCGGCAAAGCTTTGTCGGACATCACCATCGACAAGGTTTTTATTGGGTCTTGCACCAACAGCCGCATCGAAGACATGCGCGAGGCGGCTGCCGTGGTGAAGAAACTCGGCCAAAAAGTCGCCAAAAACGTCAAATTGGCCATGGTGGTGCCCGGCTCCGGTTTGGTCAAAGAACAAGCCGAACGTGAAGGCCTGCACGAAATTTTCAAGGCCGCTGGCTTTGAATGGCGCGAACCCGGCTGTTCCATGTGCCTGGCCATGAACGCCGACCGCCTAGAGCCCGGCGAGCGCTGCGCCAGCACCAGCAACCGCAACTTCGAAGGCCGCCAAGGCGCTGGTGGGCGGACCCACTTGGTCAGCCCCGCCATGGCCGCAGCCGCTGCGGTGCACGGACATTTTGTCGACATCCGCCAGTTCGCCTGAAAGTAAGGAGCACCGCGATGCAAAAATTTACCCTCCTCAAAGGCCTGGTGGCCCCGATGGACCGCGCCAACGTGGACACCGACGCCATCATTCCCAAGCAATTCCTCAAGTCGATCCGCAAAACGGGTTTTGGCCCCAACCTGTTTGACGAATGGCGCTACCTGGACGCGGGCTACCCCGGCCAAGACCCCGCCAGCCGCAAGCCCAACCCCGACTTTGTGCTGAACCAGCCGCGCTACCAAGGTGCCAGCATCTTGTTGGCCCGCAAAAACTTTGGCTGCGGTTCATCGCGTGAACACGCGCCTTGGGCCATTGACCAATATGGCTTTCGCTGCGTGATTGCCCCCAGCTTTGCCGACATCTTCTTTAACAACTGCTTCAAAAACGGCCTGCTGCCCATCGTTTTGCCTGAAGCTGTGGTGGCCCAGTTGTTCGACGAAGCCCTGGCATTTCCCGGCTACCAACTCACGGTAGACCTGGAACGCCAAGTGGTTGTGCGCCCGCAAGGCGAAGAAATCCCGTTCGAGGTACAAGCGTTCCGCAAGTTCTGCCTGCTCAACGGCTTAGACGACATTGGCCTGACCCTGCGCCACGCCGACAAGATCAAGGCGTTTGAAGCTGAACGCCTGGCCACCAAACCCTGGCTGGCGCACACGGCCAACTGAGGGGCTGAAGCCCCCGTAAAACTCTCGCCAATTTCCTAAAAATTCGACCGCAACAGCGGTCGCTTACTGACAAGATCCGTGAATATGAAAATCGCAGTCCTCCCCGGTGATGGCATTGGCACCGAAATCGTCGCCGAAGCCGTCAAAGTCCTGAATGTGCTCGACCTGAAGTTCGAGATGGAAACCGCCTTGGTCGGCGGGGCCGCCTACGACGCGCACGGCCACCCCCTGCCCGAAAGCACGCTCAAGCTGGCCATGGCGTCCGATGCCGTGCTGTTTGGCGCGGTGGGCGACTGGAAATACGACAAGCTCGACCGGCCCCTGCGCCCCGAGCAAGCCATATTGGGCCTGCGCAAAAACATGGGCTTGTTTGCCAACTTCCGACCCGCCATCTGCTACGAGCAACTGGTGGGCGCCTCCAGCCTCAAGCCTGAGTTGATCTCGGGTCTGGACATCCTGATCATCCGTGAGCTGACGGGCGACATTTACTTTGGCCAGCCTCGTGGCCGCCGCATCGCCACCGACGGTCACTTCCCAGGTGCCGAAGAAGCCTTTGACACCATGCGCTACTCCAAGCCCGAGATCGAACGCATTGCCCACGTTGCGTTCCAGGCGGCCCGCAAACGCAACAAGCGTGTGACGAGCGTGGACAAAGCCAACGTGCTCGAAACCTTCCAGTTTTGGAAAGACGTGGTCACCGAAGTGCATGCCCAATACCCCGACGTGGCGCTAGACCACATGTACGTGGACAACGCCGCCATGCAATTGGTCAAAGAACCCAAGCGCTTTGATGTGGTGGTGACCGGCAACATGTTTGGAGACATCTTGTCTGACGAAGCCTCCATGCTGACGGGCTCCATCGGCATGCTGCCCTCGGCCAGCCTGAACACCAAAAACCAGGGCCTGTACGAACCCAGCCACGGCAGTGCCCCCGACATTGCGGGCAAAGGCATCGCCAACCCACTGGCCACCATTCTGAGCGCCGCCATGATGCTGCGCTTCAGCCTGAACCAAGAAGCTGCCGCTCAACGCATCGAAGCTGCGGTGCAAAAAGTGCTGGCTCAGGGTTTCCGTACCGGCGACATCTGGAGCGAAGGCACCACCAAAGTGGGCACCGCGCAAATGGGCGATGCGGTGGTGAAGGCACTGGGTTAACACCAGACCTGAAAGCTGTCAGGATCAGTTCAGGCGGCTTATATTACAATTTCGCCTATGTTTCACGCCCGCCCGTTCTTTCTGAACTTAGTTGCTGCCACCCAGGCAGCCGTTGGCGCGCGTGCAAACTCCACAAAAACCACGACCATTAAGGGCTGATCCAGCCTGGTTCGTCGTGCGCCCCCCCCGGCCAGACGAGCCGGGCAAACAGTCTGGTCAAACACTGTTTTAAAAAACTGAAAGGGCGTTGAAATGAGCAAGTTAGTAGGTTTGGTTGGCTGGCGCGGCATGGTCGGCTCGGTTCTGATGGACCGCATGATTCAGGAAAAAGACTTTGACCTGATTGAGCCCCTGTTCTTTTCCACCTCCAATTCAGGCGGTAAAGCCCCTGCAATGGCCAAGAACGAGACCACGCTGCAAGACGCCTTCAACATCGAGCAACTCAAGCGCTGCGAGATCATCATCACGGCCCAAGGTGGCGACTACACCTCGGCAGTGTTCCCCAAGCTGCGCGCTGCGGGCTGGAATGGCCACTGGATTGACGCCGCCTCCACCTTGCGCATGGAAAAAGACGCCATCATCATCCTGGACCCGGTCAACATGCCGGTCATCAAAAACGCGTTGGCACACGGTGGCAACAACTGGATAGGCGGCAATTGCACCGTGTCGTGCATGCTGATGGGCGTAGGCGCACTCTACAAAGCTGGATTGGTGGAGTGGATGAGCACCCAAACTTACCAAGCCGCTTCCGGTGGGGGTGCCCAGCACATGCGCGAACTGCTGACTCAATATGGCACCCTCAACGCCGAAGTCAAAGCCCTACTGGACGACCCGAAAAGCGCCATTCTGGAAATTGATCGCATGGTCGTGGCCAAGCAACGCGCCCTGACGGCCGCGGAAACCACCAACTTTGGCGCGCCCCTGGGGGGCTCCTTGATCCCCTGGATCGACAAGGACTTGGGCAATGGCATGTCCAAGGAAGAGTGGAAAGGCATGGCCGAGACCAACAAGATTCTGGGCATGGGCGAGGGGTTCAACTCTGCGGCCATCCCAGTTGACGGATTTTGCGTTCGCATCGGTGCCATGCGTTGCCACAGCCAGGCCCTGACCTTCAAACTGAAGAAAGACGTGCCCGTGGCCGACATCGAAGCCATGATCGCCGCAGACAACGATTGGGTCAAAGTGGTGCCCAACACCCGTGAGGCCACGCTAAAGGACCTGACCCCTGTGGCCGTGACTGGCACCATGACGATTCCGGTTGGCCGTGTCCGCAAGTTGGCCATGGGGCCTGAATATGTGGGCGCATTCACCATTGGTGACCAGTTGTTGTGGGGCGCTGCTGAGCCCTTGCGCCGCATGCTGCGCATCTTGCTGGACGCTTGATACGGGCTGAGCTGGCCACCGATATGCTCGATTCACGCCATGCCCTTACACACTAAAAACTTGCTGCGCATGAAACTTGCCAAACCTTTTGCCAGACGCCCAGCCAAAACCTGGGCTGTGGCATCGGTGTTGGCCTGCGCCAGCTGGTCAGCCCAAGCCTTGAGCTTGGGCCAGTTTTTGGTGGATTCGGGTTTAGGGCAACCCCTTCGGGCGGCCATAGAGATCACCAATTACAAGATAGAAGATCTTCGCAGGCTCAAGGTCCAATTGGCAGAGCCCGGCAGTTTCGAGCAAGCGGGCATGGTTTTTCATCCCGCCTTGGCGGGTGTGCAAGCCCGCTTGGAGTTTCGGGGTGATGGCAAGCCTTTTATTGGCCTGACCGGCATCACCCCCGTTAACGAGCACTTTTTGGATGTGATTGTGGAGGCCCAGTGGCCTGCGGGCCGTTTGGCCATGAACTACACGCTGCTGATCTCGCCTGTGGGCGCCGCGTCGGTCAAGCCAGAAAAGGCCGCACCCGACGCAGGGCCAGCCCAAGTCATGGCGCCCGTGGTGTCATCTCAGCCACTGGCTCTCGCCGCCGCCTCTGTTGCCGCAAACGCAGCCCAACCCACAGAGACCGTCATCCGGGTGAAGTCAGGCGATACAGCCTCGAAATTGGTGCTGCAAAAAATGCCTGCGGACGTGTCGCTGGACCAAATGCTGCTGGCCATGGTGCGGGCAAATCCCGAAGCTTTCATTGAAGGCAATGTCCATTTGCTGCGCGAAGGTGCACAAGTTCAACTGCCCAACGCTCAAGAGGCGGCCCTGATTTCGGCCGAAGAAGCCCGCCAGACGGTGATTGCTCAAACCGTTGACTTTGTGGCCTATGCCCGTCGTTTGGCCCAATCCACCCAAAAAGCCACCGAAGGCGCTGGCCGGGAAATGACCGGTCAAGTCAGCGAACCCTCAGCGCCTGTGCCCGCCGGGTCGGCCCAAGACAAACTGACTCTGAGCAAACGTGAGATCACCGCTGACAGCTCAGAAGCACGAATGGCGGTTGAACGGGAAATTCAGGACAAAACAGAACAACTGGCCGAGCTCAAAAAGAACCTCGAAACATTGAAATCCTTGTCAGCCCCCCCCGAAGTCAAGACCACCGGACCGGTGGAAACTTCGCCCTTGAAACCCAGCGTGCCCTTGGCTGCGGCCGAGTCAGCCCCCCGATCTTTGCTTGAGCAAGTCAGCAGCAACCCTTCTGTCTGGGCCTGGGTGTTGGCTCTTTTGGCGGGCATGGCAGGCTTGGCTTGGTGGACCAGACGCCAAACGACCGTGGAAGAAAATTTGTTTGGTCAGTCCAGCCAATCGCCTGGTTTTGAGCCCCTTCACTCAGGCTTGCCGCCGCAATTTGCCAGTTTGGACTTGAACCTGACACCGCCTCCCCAACCCTCCGAAGCCGCCCCAGCGGAGCAAGCCGCGCCAGCTTCTGTCCCGGGCACCGTCAAGTGAGGCTTGCCCTGGGCGTCAGCTACTCGGGTACAGCCTATCAAGGCTGGCAAAGCCAAAGCACGGGCCTGACCATTCAAGACAAACTTGAAAAAGCCTTGGCCCAATTTTGCGATGTGCAAAGGGTCAGCACTTTGTGCGCAGGCCGCACCGATGCCGGTGTGCATGGCTTGATGCAAGTGGTGCACTTTGACACCCCCATTCAGCGCGACTCTTATGCCTGGATACGCGGCACCAACCGTTATTTGCCCCACGACATTGCTGTGCAATGGGCGCAATATGTACCCGACACCTTCCACTGTCGTGGCAGCGCCACAGGCAGGCGCTATGTCTATGTGCTGCTCGATTCCATCGTGCGCCCCAGCCTCGAAGCGGGGCGCGTGGGATGGGTTTTCCGCCCCTTAAATGAAGACGCGATGCGCCAAGCCAGCCTGCATTTGCTGGGCGAACAAGACTTTTCTTCGTTCAGGGCCAGCAGTTGCCAAGCTTTATCGCCCGTCAAAACGCTCAGACACATCAAAATTACCCGGCACGGGGCTTACTGGCGGTTTGAGTTTGAAGGCAACGCTTTTTTGCACCACATGATTCGTAACATCATGGGTTGCCTGGTTTGCATCGGGCAGGGTCAACAAAGCCCGGACTGGATGCGCGAAGTGCTGCACGCCAAAAACCGGGATGCCGCTGCCCCCACGTTTTCACCCGATGGCCTGTACTTTGCTGGCCCTATTTACAGCCCCGAGTGGGGATTGCCCGACACCACCCCTGCTTTTGATTGGTTGCCATGACCCAGCAAAACGCCGTTTCACCGTCACCCCTGGGCTACAACCGGCCTGCGCAGCACCGCACCCGCATCAAAATGTGCGGTTTCACCCGCGAAGCGGATGTGCTGGCCGCTGTGACCGCCGGGGCCGATGCCATTGGTTTTGTGCTTTACCCGCCCAGCCCCCGCAACGTGACTGTAGAACGCGCGGCTGAACTGGCCCGGTTGCTGCCCCCATTTGTCGCGCCTGTTTTGCTGTTCGTCAACGACACCCCTGAGCGCATTCAGGCCGCATGTGCCGCAGTGCCGGGTGCCTTGCTTCAGTTTCATGGCGACGAGACCCCCGAATTTTGTGCCGCCATGAGCCTGACCACAGGTCGCCCACACCTGAAAGCGGCCCGAATACCCCTGACCGAGGCGGCCAACTTCGACTTGGTAAGATACGCCCTCCTTCACCACCAAGCCCAAGCCCTCTTGCTCGACGCCCACGTCGACGGATACGGCGGCGGCGGGAAAACATTCAATTGGTCACTGCTGCCACCAAACGTCAATGCTCACCTCGTTTTGTCTGGTGGACTCACACCTGCAAACGTGGCCGATGGCATTCGCGCCCTGCGCTCACACGGCCTGTCTCTGGCCGTTGATGTGAGCTCGGGCATCGAGGCCGATAAAAGCCTGAAAGATGCCCTGAAAATCCAGCAATTTGTAGCGGCAGTGCGTGCCGCAGATGCTGACCTCTCTTGAACTTTCCCCCGGATTCAAATCCGCAAAATCAGCCATGTACGACTACCAACAACCCGATGCCAAGGGCCATTTCGGCATTTATGGCGGCAGTTTTGTCAGTGAAACCCTGACCCACGCCATCAATGAACTGAAAACCGCCTACGCCCGCTACCAGCACGACCCCGAGTTCATCGCCGAATTCAAGTCCGAGTTGGCCCATTTTGTGGGTCGCCCATCGCCCATTTATCACGCAGCCCGCATGAGCCGTGAAATGGGCGGAGCCCAAATCTTCTTGAAACGCGAAGACCTAAACCACACGGGCGCACACAAGATCAACAACACGATTGGCCAGGCCATGTTGGCCAAGCGCATGGGTAAACCGCGCGTGATCGCCGAGACCGGTGCAGGCCAGCACGGCGTGGCCACTGCCACCATTTGCGCCCGTTACGGCCTAGAGTGCGTGGTTTACATGGGGGCCGAAGACGTAAAACGCCAAAGCCCCAACGTTTACCGCATGAAACTGCTGGGGGCCACCGTGGTGCCGGTCGAGTCGGGCAGCAAAACCCTGAAGGACGCCCTGAACGAAGCCATGCGCGATTGGGTGGCCAACGTGGACAACACTTTCTACATCATCGGCACGGTAGCGGGCCCTCACCCCTACCCCATGATGGTGCGCGACTTTCAAAGCGTGATCGGCGAGGAATGCCTGACGCAAATGCCCGACATGTTCAAGTCGCTGAAGATGGACGCCACTTCTGGCGACATGCAACCCGACGCCGTGCTGGCTTGCGTGGGCGGGGGCAGCAACGCCATGGGCATCTTCTACCCCTATATTGCGCACGACAAAACCCGACTGATCGGCATTGAGGCCGCAGGCGAAGGCATGGACACAAACAAGCATTCAGCCTCGCTGCAACGGGGCACACCCGGCGTTTTGCATGGCAACCGTACCTATATCCTGCAAGATGAAAACGGCCAGATCACCGAAACCCACAGCGTGAGCGCAGGGCTGGACTACCCGGGTGTGGGACCGGAACACGCCTTCCTGAAAGACATCGGCAGGGCCGAATACGTGGGCATCACCGACAAAGAAGCCCTTGACGCCTTTCACTACCTGTGCCGTACCGAGGGCATCATCCCCGCGTTGGAGTCAAGCCACGCTGTGGCCTACGCCATGAAACTGGCCAAAACCATGCGCCCTGACCAATCCATTCTGGTCAACATGTCGGGTCGTGGCGACAAGGACATTGGCACCGTGGCCGATTTATCCAATGCCGATTTTTATTGCCGCCCAAGCTGCCAAGGCCAGTCGGTCAAGGGCGCTGAACAACCCATTCACCTCGTGAAGTAAACCCTGTGGGGGCGAGCCCCTGCTCGCACAGGCCTTCGCCACCCCACCCTTTGCGCGCAGGGGCGCGCGCTTACTGAATTCACTGACATCATGAGCCGCATCGATTCCACTCTCTCAGCCCTTCAATCGCAAGGCCGCAAAGCCTTGATCCCTTATGTCACGGCGGGCTTCCCCCAAGCCAACACCACCGTGTCCCTGATGCATGCCATGGCTGCGGCCGGGGCCGACATCATTGAGCTGGGGGTGCCGTTTTCAGACCCTTCTGCCGATGGTCCCGTGATCCAAAAAGCAGGCGACAAAGCGCTGGCGCTGGGGATTGGCACCGCGCAGGTGCTGGCCATGGTGCGCGAATTTCGCCAAACCAACCACACAACGCCCGTGGTGCTGATGGGCTATGCCAACCCGGTGGAGCGTTACGACCAGAAGCACGGCACCGACCGTTTCATCAGCGATGCCTCTGCTGCAGGTGTAGATGGCGTCTTGATCGTGGACTACCCCCCTGAAGAGTGTGTGGATTTTGCTGCCAAGCTGCGCGCCCACAGCATGGACTTGATCTTTTTACTGGCCCCCACCAGCACCGAAGAACGCATGAAACAAGTGGCCCAAGTGGCCAGCGGCTATGTGTACTACGTGTCCCTCAAGGGCGTCACAGGCTCGGGCGCGCTGGACACCGACGCAGTCGAAGCCATGCTGCCCCGCATTCGTCAACATGTGCACATCCCCGTGGGTGTGGGTTTTGGCATTCGCGATGCAGCCACCGCCAAGGCCATCAGCAAAGTGGCCGATGCCGTGGTGATTGGCAGCCGATTGATTCAATTGATCGATGCCGAACCCGCTGAGCGCGTGAACGCTGTGGCAGCCGAGTTTTTGCAAGGTATCCGCCAGGCGCTCGATGCCTGAGCTGGCAGAACCCGGGCGAGTGCTGAAAGCCCCATCCGCGTATCAACGATAATCCGCCCCTGAAGGAGAATCCTCATGAGTTGGCTCGAAAAACTGCTTCCCCCCAAGATTCAACACACCGATCCGGCCGACCGCCGAACCATACCCGAAGGCTTATGGGTTAAGTGCCCCAGCTGCGAAACCGTTCTTTACAAAACAGATCTGGAAGAAAACCACAACGTCTGCCCTGGCTGCGCGCACCACTTGCGCATTGGGGCACGCGCCCGCCTGAATTCGTTTTTGGATGGCGAAGGCCGTTACGAAATCGGCCAAGAAGTGCTCCCGGTGGATGCGCTGAAGTTCAAAGACAGCCGTAAATACCCCGAGCGCCTCAAAGAAGCCATGAACAACACCGGAGAAACCGACGCCCTGGTGGTCATGGGCGGGGCCGTACACAGCATCCCTTTGGTGGTGGCCTGCTTCGAGTTTGACTTCATGGG